>NZ_JBSFUU010000058.1:0-61991 GCF_053591955.1 Streptomyces sp. NPDC002845
ACGGGCCGGCGGTGGTCAGGACGGCGGCGGTCGCCACGCCGGCGATCAGCCAGCGCTTCCAGTGCCTGCGAAAGGTGGTGGCCATCGTGATCTCCCCAAAGTCTTCTGGATTTTCAACTGAAGTTTCAAGTACTTGGCTGTGGGTCGCCCGGGGTCGTGAGCGTGGTGAGCCGTGAGCGTGGTGAAGCGGGCGTGGTGAAGCGGGCGTCAGGCGAGGAGCCGCTCGGAGACGTCCCAGAGCCGCTCGGCCGCCTCCGGGTCCAGGGCGTGCGGGGCGACTCCGGCGAAGGTGCCGGGCCGGTGCAGGGGGGCCTCGGTGCAGTCCTCGAAGTAGCGGCCGCTGACGCCGTCGAGCAAGGGTGACGAAGCCAGCAGTACGGAGGTGGCGGCGCCCTCTTCGACCGTCTTGAAGGACATCTCGGGCAGGGCCGTTCCCTCGCCGACGAGTGCCTGGAGGTGGGTCATGAACAGCGCCGTCTCGGCGTCCCCCATGTAGCGCCCCAGGTTGGTCTGGATTCCGCCGGGCATCAGCGCGTTGGCCGTGATCCCGTCGTCGGTCCAGCGTCGCCCGGCCTCCACGGCGAACAGCACGTTGGCGGTCTTGGACTGCCCGTACGCCAGCCACGGGTCGTAGGGCCGCCCGGTGAAGTGGAGGTCATCGAAGCGGACCGGTGAGAAGAGGTGGCCGCTGGAGCTCACCGACACCACACGGGCGCCGTCGGCCGCCGCGAGGGCGCCGTGCAGTCCGGTGGTGAGGGCGAAGTGCCCGAGGTGGTTGGTGGCGAACTGCAACTCCCAGCCCTGGGGCGTCCGGGTCTCGGGGCTCGCCATGATCCCCGCGTTGTTGACGAGGATGTGCAGCGGGCCCTGCCAGGCCTCCGCGAACGCGCGGACGGACGCCGGATCGGCCAGGTCCAGCGGGGCGACCCGTACGCCTTCGGTACCGGCACCGGTGACGGCCCGGATGTCCTCGGCGACGCGGTGACCGGCCTCCGTGTTGCGCACGGCGAGAGTGACCTCGGCGCCGGCCCCGGCGAGCGCGCGGGCGGTCTCCACGCCGATGCCGGACGCGGCGCCGGTGACGACGGCGCGGCGGCTCGTGAGGTCGATGTCCGCGATGACCTCGGCGGCCGTGGACTGTGCGGTGAACTGTGTGCTGATGCGTGTGTTCATGGTCATTTCTCGCAGTACTCCCCGTTTGCTACGCTCCGAAGCGGAGGTGCCTCCGATTTCGCTTGAACTCTAAACGGAGGATCCTCCGACTGTCCAGACGGGAGGAAATCCGTGACCGGCACCACACGCGGACTGCGTGCCGACGCGCAGCGCAACCGGCAACGCCTGCTCGACGCCGCCGTGCTCGCCTTCTCCGAGCGGGGCGCGGACGCGTCGCTCGAAGCCATCGCCCGAGCCGCCGGTGTCGGCATCGGCACGCTCTACCGGCACTTCCCCACCCGTGACGCAC
Source organism: Streptomyces sp. NPDC002845 (assembly GCF_053591955.1). NCBI lineage: Bacteria > Bacillati > Actinomycetota > Actinomycetes > Kitasatosporales > Streptomycetaceae > Streptomyces > Streptomyces sp. NPDC002845. Next base: position 1,463 of record NZ_JBSFUU010000058.1, read on the forward strand.
TGCTCGAAGCCGCCTACCGCAACGAGGTCGCCCGGGTCTGCGACAGCGCCACGGAGCTGATCGCGCGGTTCCCGCCCGACCAGGCGATGCGGCTGTGGATGGGCCTGTTCTTCGACTACCTGGCCACCAGGGGCGGCATGGCGAACGCCTGGCGGGCCGTCGTCGCCTCCGGCGCGGACCCCTCCGCCCAGAGCCTCGGCCGCATCAGCACCGCCGTCAGCGCCCTGCTGCACGCCGGGGCCGAAGCGGGCGTCCTGCGCTCCGACGTCGACCCCCTCGACATCGGATTCAGCCTCGGCGGCGTCCTGCTGATCACCAGCGACCAGGGGCAACGCGACCGTGCGGGCCGCATGCTCGACCTGCTCCTCGACGGCCTCCGCCACCGCCCCGGCTGAGCCTCCGGAAGAGCGCGTCCCCCCAACTGGCCCGTTCACCACTGGTGTTCGCGGATTCGCGGTCGTTGCGAACGGGCATGGCCATAGAGCGCGGCCGCGGCATCAGGGGATCGGCGAAGGGGGGAGCCCCAAGTGTTCTTGCCCAGACGGAGCACGCCCGGGGCACGACCGTCCTTACGCCGACGCATCACACTGCTGTGCCTGCTCGTTGTGGCCGTGGGCAGCCCCTGGGCGCAGGAACGCGTACTGGACCTCTACGCGGCGAACTACGAGAACCGCACCGTGCGATGGCTGGTCCAGGGGGCGTTCGTCCCGGGATGGGCCGTGTCCCCCGACGAGTACTTCACGAACTCCGGCGAGTCCGTGCTGGTCGTGACCGACCTCAGCGTGGTGGTGCTGGTCGCGGCGCTGGCCTTCTCCGCGTCGCGGCTGTCGGCCCACGGGGCGTCGGGCTGGATCCGCTGCCTCGCCGTGGGTGTGCTGGTGTCGGAACTCGTGACCCTGCTGCGCTGGGGCCTGCTCGCGGCCTTCGTCGACGAACTGGACCTGTCGTCCGGCGAGTTGCGGAGCCATCTGCTGCGCGCGCCTCTCGCCTTCGGCCTGGCGATCGGTGTGCTCCTCGCCCTCGTCGTCGGGCTGCCGGGGATACGAACCACCGGGTCCACCGGTCTACGCCTCACCAGGACTGTCGGTCCACGAGTCACCGGGACCGTCGGCGCCGCGAAGGCGTCGCTCCGTCGGAGGAAGGGAGACGTCGGCATGACGACTCCGCAGGTGCACATGCCGGTCGGGAGCATGCCGGGTGACGTCACCCGGTATCTGTGCGCCGCGGCCTACGTCGACGAGAAATTCGCCGACCGGGTGGTGGAGGACGTCCTGGCCGACGAGGCCAGCGCCGTGGCGCCGTCGCCCGACGTCGACCTGCTGGCGGTGGCCCGTCACTGCCTGGCGGCACAGGAGATCCGGCACCGCCGGGACCTGCGACTGGCGGGTGCGTTCGGGGCCGTGGCAGTGCTCGCGCCGCTGTGGCTGGTGGTCCCCGCGGTGCTCCTGTCGATCACCGCGGGAGCGGCTCGCTCCCGGCCGAGCCTGGCCACCCGTGGCCAACGCCAGCCCGCCGGCGGGGTGTTGGTGGGCGCCGGCATCGGGGCGGGGGCGGCGGTCCTCTGCGCCTTCCTCCTCGGCGTCACCTTTTCGTCACTGCCCGCGCCCGGCTTCGTGAGCTGGCTGCTCGGCGCCTACCTGGCCGGGGTGCCGGCCGCGCTCGCGTCCATCGGCGCGGTGGTGTTCGCGTACATGACGGTGGTACGGCACGACCTCGACACCGACCGGCTGCTGCGCACCACCATGACCCGCGAGAGGTTCGCCGCGCGGCCCCTGCCACCCGTACCCCCGCGGGAGTGGATCGCCAACCGGCTGGCGGCCGTCAAGGAGGCGCGGGACGGAAACGTCACCGTGTACAGCGGGTTCTCCCCCTTCATCGGCTACGCGGCGGCCGCCTCCACCTGGTCGATCGCCGTGCCGCTCCTGCCCGCCGACGACCCCGTCGACACGGGTTCGCGCACCGGCGCCGACGAGCCGGAGTCGTTCACCGTCGCCGAACTCGTCGATCACGTACGCGAACAGCTCCGCGCGGTCGCCGCGCGCGGCGGCGCCGACGGTACGGCCGGCGCCGACCCGGCGGCCCTCGGCTCCCTCACCATCGAGGACCGGGTCTTCGCGAGCGGCACGACCATCGGTGACGACGGCCGGTTCATGGCGCCCGACCGCCTGGCCCCGGCCGCACGGCTGTCGCCCGAGACGGTCGAGGAGATCATGCTGCGCCCGACCGGCACGGTCCGCCACTATCTGGCGGTCCATGTGCCGCTGTGGGGCGGGGACGTGGTGCCGAGCGTGTTCCTGCACTTCTCGACCGAGGGCAGGACGTTGCACCTGCACTGCCGCAACCATGTGCTCGGCCCGGTGGACGCCGCGTACCACGTCGTGGACCGGCTGCGCGACCCGCTCACCCCCGAGCGGCGGCGCGGGCTGATGATGGCCGCCCTGCCCCGCACCGCCCCGGCGTTCTTCGGCGCGCCGTTCCGTGCGCTGCGCCACGCCCGCTTCGAGGCCCGGCACACCCGGCGGATCGTGGACGAACTGACCGCTATGGAGCAGGACCCGGTCTTCGACTACGGCGCCCGGCTGAGCGTACGGGAGATGGCGCTGAGCCCCATCTACCACAACTACTTCCAGGTCGTGGACGCCGGCCGGATCACGTCCGCGGTGGAGCGCCACACCCTCGCCGCGATCCGCGAGTTCCTCGACACGCGTGGCTACGACATCACCGACTTCCGCAGCCAGCAGCAGACCATCCTCAACCAGGGCCTCATCCAGCAGGGCGGTACGAGCATCATCGGCAACCAGGCGATCGGCGCCGGGGCCAGCGCCACGCAGAACGTCAGACAGCAGCCCGGCCCGGCCGCCGCCGGTGCCCAGAAGTAAGGAGTCCCCGTCATGGGCAACGACGACGGCCGTCACGAACCTCCCGTCAACAACGGCCTCGTGATCAAAGGCGGTACCCACTACGTGGGCAACCAGGCGATCGGCCACCGCGCCCAGGCGTTCTCCGGCTCGGTCGGCTTCCAGCCGCAGGACACCGCGCAAGCCGCCCGGACGGCCGAACTCCTCGCCCACGTCGAGCAGTTGCTGGAGGAGCACCGCTCGGCACTGGCCGACCCCGACGCCACCACCAGGGAACTGCGGCGCCTGCGCGAGGAACTCGACGAAGAGGAACCACAGCCCCCGGTCCTACGGCGCGCCCTCGACCGCCTGACCGCCTTCGTCCAGCCCGTGACCCCGCTCGCCGTCGCGGTCGGAGAACTCGCGCAGACGGTACGGGGGACCCTGGGAACCTGACGCGCCGCCGGGACAACGGCCGTACACGCAGACGAGGACCGTCATGCCGTACGCGCAGACGAGGACCGTCATGCCGTACGCGCAGACGAGGACCGTCATGCCGTACGCGCAGACGAGGACCGTCATGCCGTACACGCCGCCGCTCTGGCCGGTCTCTGTGAAGGGTGCCGCGCCGGACGCGCGTGATCGCGTACTGCTGCTGCGGAACGAGCGCGACGAGTGGGAGCTGCCCGGCGGCCGCCTGGAGACCGGCAGCCCCGACGCTGCACAACTGCCGGACACCAGCCCGTCCCCGGCCGGTGCGTCCTGATCGTGACCTACGGCTGCACCGTGCCGACTCCCGACCGGCCGCCGGTCGTCAGCCACGAGCACAAACAACCGGGCATGTTCACCGCCGACGAGGTGCCGGAACTGAACATGTCCTGGGCAACGTACAGCCCGAGGAACACCTCGCCACCGCCGTCCCGCAGTCAACAAGCCCTACTGAGCCGACGACCGGCCCGGACGGTCTCTGTCCGGCGCCTGGCCTGCGGCGGCTCGCGGCGACGCCCGTGCCCCGTCGGAACAGGCCCAGGTTCAGAACAGGCCCAGGTCGCGGGCGCGCAGTGCGGCCTGGGTGCGGTCGCGCAGTTCGAGGCGGCCGAGGATGCGGGAGATGTGGTTCTTGACGGTGCCCTCGCTGAGGTAGAGCTGCGCCGCGATCTCGCGATTGGTGTGGCCGCGGGCGACGAGCCGCAGGATGTCGATCTCGCGCGGGGTCAGGCCGGCGTCGGCGGCCGAGTCAGGGTCCGGGCCGGAACCGGAGGAAGCCGCAGGCAGGGGCGGGGCCGCGGGCGCCGGCGCGGGCAGGGCCGCGGCGAGGCGGCGGGTCACCGAGGCGTCGAGCTGGGTGACACCCGCGTGCGCCAGGCGGACGGCGTGGGCGAGCTCGTCGGCCGGCAGGTCCTTCAGGAGGTAGCCCTCGGCGCCCGCGCGCAGCGCCTGGACGACGTACTCCTCGTCGTCGAACGTCGTCAGCATCATGACCCGGCACTCGGGCGCCCGGCCACGCAGGATGGCCGCCGCCTCGACGCCGTCCATCTCCGGCATCCGCACGTCCATCAGTACGACGTCGGGCCGCAGCTCCAGCGCCTTCGCCACGGCCTGGCGCCCGTCCGCCGCCGTACCGACGACGGTGATGCCCTCCCGGATGGACAGCAGGGAGGCGATGCCCTCCCGGATGAGCTGCTGGTCGTCCACCACCAGCACCCGCACCCGCGACGGCAGCGGGGCCAGAGCCGGGGCCTGGGCTTCCTGGCGCGGCTCGTCGTCCGGCCGCCCGGTCATCCGCCCTCCCTTCGCGGCACCGTGACCGTCAGCCGGGTGCCCTCACCCGGACCGCTGTCCAGATCAACGGTCCCCGCCACCAACTGCACGCGTTCACGCATGCCGAGCAGGCCGAACCCGCCCGCGGCCCGCTCCGGCCGGAAGCCACAGCCGTCGTCGCTGACCACCAGCCGCGCCGCGTGGGGCGCGAGGTCGACCGTCACGGTCACCCGCGATGCCCGGGCGTGGCGGCGGGCGTTGGTCAGCCCCTCCTGCGCGGCCCGGTACAGGGCGGTCAACTCCGCCGCGCCGTAACCGTCCTCGTCGCCGCTGACCTCGACGGTGACGCGCGGCATGGCCCCCGCGCCGTCGCGTGCCAGCCCGGCGAGCGCGGCCGACAGCGACGGGCGCGCCGCCTCGCCGCGCAGCGCACGGACCGACTGCCGTACGTCGCCCAGCGCCAGCTTCAGCGACCGCCGCGCCTCGCCGACCGCCCGCTCCGCCGAGTCCGGGTCCAGCGCACGGATCTCGGAAGCGAGCTCCAACTGCACCGACATCGCCGTGAGATGGTGCCCCAGGCTGTCGTGCAGGTCGCGTGCCAGCCGGTTGCGCTCGGTCACGGCGGACAGTTCCGCGACCCGCGCGGCGTACTCCTCCAGCTCGCGCCGCCCCCGCTGTTCGCCGACGGCCACGGCGGCCATCGAGATCCCCAGCACCAGGCCGACCCCGAGCATCAGCAGATCGGAGACGTACTCCAGGTCCCGGTACCAGCCGGGCGCGGTGAGCATGTACGCCGTGAGCATCCCGAGGACGCTCAGCGCGGCCAGACCGAGCGCGGCGGCACGGCCGAACACGAAGTAGGCGAGGAACGGCGGCAGCACGAACAGCACCTGGGACAGCTCGGAGACATCGCAGGCGACCACCGCGCCGACCAGGACGCACCGGGCCGGCAGCAGCGATTTCGGACCGGGCCTGACCGGGCGGCGCCCGGCGACCGCCTCCACCACGAACAGCGCCGCGATCCCGGCAACGAAGCCGACCACGCGCCAGACCCCCGGGAGAGGGCCGTCGCCCGGGCCCACGGCCACGTAGTACAGCCCGCCGGCGAGCACCGTCCCGTAGAGCAACGGCGCCACCCAGGGCACGGGCACGTACGCCGCCATGCACACCCCCCTCACTGTCGCTCCCAGCCTAGGGTCACTCCGGCCCGGGGACGACGGTGCCGGGACGGCTTCGAAGGGCTGTGGCCGATCGGCACATGCCGAACGGCTACGCCCCGCCGCGAGTCGGTGACCTCCGGCAGCCGACTCCCGCCGCTCTGCATCTGCCGCCGGGGCAGGCCCGCTTCCTACGGTGTCGGCTCGACGTCACCTCGATGTCGGCCCAATACCCTTCCGACGAACCGGAGTTGCTCCCATGTCGCCCTCGCCGTCCTCGCCGTCCTCGCCGTTGTCCTCCCCCGTGCCGTCCGCCGTCTCCTCCCCGCAGTCCCCGCAGTCCTGGCCGAACTCCGTCCGCCTCGCCCGTCTCGGCGCCCTGTGCGGGGTGCTGTCGGGCCTGCTCGCCGCGCTGCCGGCGCTGGTCGAGGTGTTCACCGGGGAGACCGCCGCCACCAGCTTCCTCCTCGCACTCTCGCCCGCACTCGGCATGCCGCTGCTCACCGCCGTGCACCTGCGGCAGAGCTCGGTCACCGGCCGCTTCGGGGAGATCGCGTACACCGTGAACGCCGTCGGGCTCGGCCTGTTCGGCGGGGCCGCGTTCGCCGCGAACCTGGTCCTCTACTACCTCGACGACGAGGTCATCAAGGAGGCGCTGACCGGCCCCACGATCCCCGCGCTGATCGGCTCGGCGGTCGTCTTCGCCGTGGGCTGCGCCCTGCTGGGGGCGGCGACCATCCGGGCCAGGGTGTTCCCGCGCGTGCCGTCGTGGGGTTACGCGGTCGTCATGCCGCTGTTCGCGTTCCTGATCGGGCTGCCCGAGTCGGTGTTCTCCAGCGCCCTGCACGTCGTCGCCGGGATCACCCTCACCTGGCTCGCCGCCGCACTGTGGCAGACGGCCCGCCGTTCGTAGGGCCTGTGCCCGCAACCGTGCACCCGCGGCGGACGACAAAAGACAAAGGCAAGAAGGGTCACCCACTCCTTGCCACTCTCAAGGTATAGCGCACCAGGGGGCTTGCGGCAAGACCCGGGCTGTGCCGCAGAATCGTCGGCCGAAGCCAGGACCTGCGGAAACGGTGGTTGTGATGATCGATGTGATCGTTGCCGGCGGCGGACCGACCGGCTTGATGCTGGCCGCCGAGTTGCGGCTGCACGGCGTGCACGTGGTCGTGCTGGAGAAGTTGACCGAGCCGACCGAACAGTCCCGCGGGCAGGGCCTGCACGCGCGCAGCGTCGAGATGATGGACCAGCGCGGTCTGCTGGACCGGTTCCTCGCGGTCAGTGAGAAGTTCCAGGTCGGCGGTCTCTTCGGCGGCATCGTCAAGCCGTGGCCGGACCGGTTGGACACGGCGCACCCGTACGGCGTCGCCACTCCGCAGCCGGTCACCGAGCGGCTGCTCAACGAGCGTGCGCTCGAACTCGGTACCGAGATCCGGCGCGGCTGCGAGGTGGTCGGGCTGAGCCAGTCCGAAGACGGGGCCGGGGTGACCGTCGAGCTGGCGGACGGCACGCACCTGCGCTCGCGCTACCTCGTCGGGTGCGACGGCGGCCGCAGTGTGGTGCGCAAGCGGCTCGGTGTCGGTTTCCCCGGCGAGCCCGCCAAGGTCGAGACGCTGCTGGGCGATATGGCGCTGACCGAGGATCCGGCGACGATTGCCGCCGTCGTCGAGGAAGTCCGCAAGACCCAACTGCGGTTCGGCGCCATCCCCCAGGGGGACGGGGCGTACCGCATCGTCGTGCCCGCCGACGGCGTGGCCGAGGACCGTGCGACCGCGCCGACCCTCGATGAGTTCAAGAAGCAGCTGCGGGCCTTCGCGGGCACCGATTTCGGCGCGCACTCGCCGCGCTGGCTGTCCCGCTTCGGCGACGCCACCCGGCAGGCCGAGCGCTACCGGGTCGGCCGGGTGCTGCTGGCCGGCGACGCGGCGCACATCCACCCGCCGACCGGCGGGCAGGGGCTCAACCTCGGCGTGCAGGACGCGTTCAACCTCGGCTGGAAGCTGGCCGCCGCGGTGAACGGCTGGGCTCCGGAGGGGCTCCTTGAGAGCTACCACACCGAACGGCACCCGGTGGGCGCCCGCGTGCTGGACAACACCCGCGCACAGATCACGCTGCTGGGGACCGATCCGGGTGCGACCGCGCTGCGGGAACTGTTCTCGGCACTCATGGACTTCGAGGAGGTGAACCGGTACGTGACCGAGATGATCACCGCGGTCGGGGTCCGCTACGACTTCGGCGAGGGCCACGAACTGCTCGGCCGCCGGATGCGGGACGTGAAGCTGAAGCAGGGTCGCCTCTACGAGCTGATGCACAGCGGCCGCGGGCTCCTGCTCGACCAGACCGGCCGGCTCTCGGTGGCGGGCTGGGCGGATCGGGTCGACCACGTCGTCGACGCCGGCGAGGAACTGGACGCGCCCGCCGTACTGCTGCGACCGGACGGCCACGTGGCGTGGGTCGGTGAAGACCAGCAGGATCTGCTCGGCCGGCTGCCCAAGTGGTTCGGCGCCGCCGTCAGTTGAGCGCCGTTGTGGCCCGATGATGACGATCTCCGACATTCGTCAGGGGTACGGACGACGGGCAGGTGCGACGCTGACGAAGCCCGGCACGGTGAAGTTCACCGGCGCCGCCCCGGTCCGGGGGGCTTCTGAGCGGGAGTCGACCGACCGCAGTCGCGCACACCCATCGGCCGCAACCTCTCCCGAGGTCGCGGCCGATGGGTTCTCCGGGGTCAGCGGGCGTCGGTTACCTCACCGCGGGCTTACCCGGACCGTGACCGTGGGGCCGTTCAGGGCCTCCCGGAGGATTGTGGTGTTGCTGCCGGTGATGCGGACGCCTGCCGGGGTAGCGAGCTGTTGCGGCTGGAAGCCTGCCCGTACGCGTCAGCTGATCTCCTCTCAGGGCGACTCCGGCGACTCAGCGACTCCGGCGACGCCTCGAAGTCCATGAGTGTCGAGAACAGTTCCCGCAGCGCGGTCGCACCCGGATCGGTCCCCAGCAGCGTGATCTGTAACGCTTTTCGGGCCTCGGTCCAAGAACAAGTGAAGGCTCTTGGACGCGAAGGAGACGCCGGTGGATGGCGCGGAAGGGTTACGGGGCGGGCTCGCCGCGGCGGTACGTGACCCGGAGCTCTTCGAGGAGTTCTATCGGCGTCATGTGGACGCGGTGATGCGCTTCGTGGCCCGGCGGGTCGACGACCGCTCACCGCGGCCGACCTGACGGCCGAGATCTTCCTCGCCGTCCTCGACTCGACCCACACCTACCGGCCGTGCCTCGGCAGCGAGACGGCCTCGCTGTACGGCATCGCACGCGACGTCGTGTCGTGGGCCTCCATGGCCGGGGCTGGGCCTGCGATGCTGTGTCGTGCCACTCGCGTGTGGCGCAGGTCACGGGAAGCCGGTGTGGGGTGCCGGACAGCTCATTGGGGTGAGCACTCATATGCGTACCCGGATACGGGCCGGGGATTCGAGCGCGTTCGCCGAGCTGTACGACATGTATGCGCGCGCGGTCTACAACCATGCTTTCCGGCTGGCTGCCGACTGGTCGACGGCCGAGGACGTGATGGCCACGACCTTCATGGAGGCATGGCGGCTGCGCGACAGGGTCGACCCGGAGGGCGGTTCCCTGCGGCCGTGGCTGCTGGGCATCGCCACCAACACGGCGCGCAACCAGTTCCGGAGCAACCGGCGGTACCGGGCGGCGGCGGAGGCGGCCGCGGCGGCTGAACTGTCGGTACCCGACCATGCCGAGGAGGTGGCCGACCGGCTCGACGGCCGACAGCGCCTCGCGACGGCGCTTACCGCGCTCGCGGCGCTGCGCCGGCCGGAGCGTGAGGTCATCGCGCTCTGCCTGGGGGAGGGCCTGGACTACGAGGCCGCGGCGGAGGCGCTCGGCATTCCGGTGGGCACGGTCGCCTCCCGGCTCTCCCGTGCCCGCAAGAAGCTCCGCAGGGTTTCCGGGGTCGAGGAAAGTCTCGGGAAACGGGAAGTCGGCCGCCCCGGCCGACAGACAAGAGGCGATCACGCACACGCGATCCGGCCCGCACAGGAAGGAAACCGATGAACGCGAACACGTCCCGGCAGAGCGCTGCCGAGTGGGAAGAAGGCGCACAGCTCTTCGACCGGACGACGCGCGACCTGCCGCCGGGCCGTCACCAGTTCCACAAGGAGCGCATGATGGCCCAGATTCACGAGGCGCAGCAGACAGGGCAGGCGGAGCACACGGGCGTGGGGGCGAAGACGGTGGCCCCGGCGAAGATCCGGCGTTTCCGGCTGCCGCGCCCCGCGATCGCCCTGCCCGCGCTGGCCGCCGCCCTCGCAGGGGTGGTCGTGGCCGGGGTGGTCGCGTCCGGGGGCGGCACCGGGGTCGAGGACGGCGGCGTCGCCACCGGACCGGCCCTGACCACGACAGTCGGCGCCGCGACCACCAAGGGCGTACCGCAACTGCTCGACCGGATCGCGCTGGCGGCCGCCGAGGTGGACCATCCGACCGTCGAGCCCGGCCAGTACATCTACATCGAGTCCAAGGCCGCCACCACCTTCGTCAAGACCGTCGACGACAAGAGCTTCCTGGCCAGCCACCAGCTGCACCGCCGCCAGGTGTGGATGTCGCCGGACGGTACCAAGGGCTGGCTGATCGACCCCGCGGTCAACGACAGCACCGAGGGCGAGACCCTGAGCCTTCCCGACGAGCAGGGCAACACTCCGGAGGCGAACCTGAACAGTCCGTCGTACGACTATCTGACCAAGCTGACCACCGACCCCGACGCCCTTCTGACCAAGATCTACAAGGAGACCGAGGGGCAGGGCAACTCCCCCGATCAGCAGGCGTTCACCACCATCGGCGACCTGCTCGGCGAGAGCTACCCTCCGGCGGAGCTGTACTCGGCCCTGTTCAAGGCCGCCGCGAAGATCCCGGGTGTCGTCGTGGTCGACGACGCGGTGGACGCGGTGGGGCGGCGCGGTGTGGCGGTGGCCCGGCTGGACGAGACCAGCGGTGAGCGCGAGGAGTGGATCTTCGACAAGAAGACCCATGTCTTCCTGGGCGAGCGCTCGGTTCAGGTGAACAAGAACAGCGGAGAGGACGCCCTGATCAAGCCCGGCACGGTCACCTACACCAGCGCTATCATGGACCGCGCCATCGTCGACGGCATGAAGCAGACTCCGTCACAGACCGGCTGACTCATCCGCACACCCTCCGCAGCCCAGGCCCTGCTCCAGGCCCTGCTCCGGGCGCGGGACATGAGCGTCGGCCCGGCCCGGTGACAGCCCGTTCTGGTCGGCGGGTTCGGCGGGTTCGGTGGTCCAGGTGATGTGCGGGGGCAGGACTCGTGCGCACAGGGGGTTGCCGTCGGAGTCGGTCAGGCGGAGGCGTCCGACCAGCAGGCCGTCGTGTGCGGCGGCGGCGAGTATGTGTGCGGGGATGGCGTCGAGCATGAGCTTGGCGCGGCGGAACATGGTGAATCTGCCCAAGTCGTCGATCGTGCCCCATGACAGGTAGATGAACCGGTGGCCCAGTCGGTCCTGGATGTACGGGCCTTTCACGTGGATGCCGGTCGGTGAGGGGATCGTGGTGCATTCCAGGGTCCATGTCGCGGACGGGGCGTCGGCGGGCTGTGGGTCGAGGAGTTCGGCGGGACGGTCGCGGCGTTGTACGGCGACGTGGATGTCGGCGTACGCGGAGGCGTCGCCGTCGGCGGGGGCCGGGCGGGTGCGGCCGGGCAGGTCGACGGCGTCGATACGGATGCGCATACGGCCATCATCCGCTGCCTGCCGGGCGCTCAGCCGCAGTGTCGGGGTCCCCCTCATCCCCGCCCCCACTCGGAGGCACCCGGCGGAAGGCGTACGCGGGCCGTCCCACGTTCCCGCTCGTCCGGAAGGGCTTGCCGTTTGTCGTCGACGCGGATGGTGCCGTGCTGGTCGCCGCTGGACCAGTCCGGCTCCAGGCTACGCATCCTCAGCGACCGGTGGCGCTCGGCCTGCGGATCGAGCAGGCCGGACGCGACCTCGACGTACGGCTGGTACTGGGCGGCCGGTGTCCCGCAGGCGGCCGGGGCACACGTCCACCTGGGCGTTTGCCTTCACGGGAGACGGCCCCGGCCCCCTGGTGGTCCAGGCTCCAGGCCGATCGGCTCGGCGCTGCCGTCGGCCGGCGATGGCCGACCGCGCGGTGGCGCCGGCCCTGGCCCTGGCGCCTGAGCACGTATGGCAGTTCGCCGTTCCGGGCGCGGCCACGGTGTGGCTGCGCCCGCCCGCCGGGGCGTGGTCGGTGCCCTGCTCGGGGCCCGAACGCTCGGCGTCGCCACCACTGGCCGGGTGGCCGGTGACCTGGCATCCCTCAATCCCTCATGCCCGCCCGTGCGACTCCGCGGAGTGCCGCGCCAACGAGTCGAAGATCACCGCGATGAGCAGCACCCCACCGGTGATCATGAACTGGACCGCGGGCTGGACTCCCAGCAGCGCCATGCCCGAGGCGATCGACTGGATGATGAGCACCCCCAGCAGCGCGGACCAGGTGGAGCCGCGTCCGCCGAACAGGCTGGTGCCGCCGATGACGGCAGCGGCGATGGCGTTGATCAGCAGCATGCCGGAGCCCGGGACCGGGGTCGCCGAGGTGAGCCGCGACGCGACGAACAGGCCGCCGACCGCGGCCAGGGTCCCCGACACCAGGAACACCGAGATCCGCACGCGCGCCACATCGACGCCGGCCCGCCGGGCCGCCTCCACCCCGCCGCCCAGTGCGAGGACCTGCCGGCCGTAGGGCGTGCGGCGCAGGACGAGGTCCGAGGCGACGATGACCACGAGGAAGATCAGGAGCGCCAGCGGCAGGCCCTCGAACCGGCCCAGCACGTAGACGGCGGCGAACGTGACCACCGCGATGAGGGCCGTACGCGCCCAGATCTCGCCCACCGGCCGGTACGGCATCCCGGCGGCGCTGCGGCGCCTGCGGTCGCGGTAGGAGACGAGGAAGTACGCGGCCGTGGCGAGCGCCGCCAGGCCGTAGGTGGCGACGGCGGCGCTGAAGTAGCGGCTGGTCAGCATGGCGACCAGCCCGTCGCCGCTGAAGTTGATGGAGCTCTCCGGCCCCAGCAGGTAGAGCATCAGGCCGTTCCAGGCCAGCAGGCCCGCGAGGGTGACGACGAACGCGGGTACGCCGATCCTGGTGAAGACGAACCCGTGGACGGCCCCGGCGGCCGCACCGCAGATCACCGCGGTGATCACGGCGAGCCATTCCGGCATTCCGTGGTTCACGTTCAGCGCCGCGAACAGCGCGCCCGACAGGCCGGCGAGCGAGCCCACCGACAGGTCGATCTCGCCGATCAGCAGTACGAAGACGACGCCGACGGCGACCATGCCGGTTCCGACGATGTCCACGCTGAGGACGGACAGGTTGCGCGGCGAGAGGAAGTTGTCGTTGAGGCTCTGGAAGACCGTCCAGATCACGGCGAGAGCGAGCAGGACCGGGGCCGGGCCGAGTTCACCTTCGCGCAGTCTGCGGCGCACCGTGCCCGCGTACGCCCTGGGACGTCCGGTGTACCACCGGCGTCCGTCGCGGCGCCGGCCGGTGGCCGGCGTGGCGGGTGCGGCGGGCGTGGCGGGCGCGGCATCGGCGGCGCGCGCCCGGATCCCTCGCCCTCGCCCTCTCCCACTCCACCTCCACATCTCCCTCCACCGCCCCCTCCGCCTCTCCCTCACGGCCATGCCTCCTCCGGGCTTGTCGGGCGGTGGGGGGCGGCGTTGTCCGTCGCGCCGGTGATGGAGGAGATGATCTGTTCCTGGGAGGTGGTGTTCACGTCGAAGAAGCCGTTGTTGCGGCCGAGGCGCAGGACGGCGACCCGGTCGGCGACGGCCTTGATGTCCCCCATGTTGTGGCTGATGAGGAGCACCCCGGCGCCCTGGTCGCGCAGTTCCTCGATGAGGTCGAGGAGCTGATTGGTCTGTTCGAGGCCCAGGGAGGCGGTGGGCTCGTCGAGCAGGAGCAGCCTGGGCGCGCTGAGGAAGGAGCGGGTGATCGCGACGACCTGCCGCTGGCCGCCGGACAGGGTGGCGAGCGGCGCACGCACGTCGGGGATGCGGATGGACAGGGTTTGCAGCAGGTCGCGGGTTCGGCGCTCCATCTCCACCTCGTCGAGGACGCCGAAGCGGTGGATTTCCCGGCCGAGGAAGAGATTGCCGACGACATCGAGGTTGCCGCACATCGCGAGGTCCTGGTAGACGGTCGCGATCCCCAGGGCCCGGGCGTCCTGGGGACTCTTGATCTGGACGGCACTGCCCTGCCACTCGATGACGCCCTTGTCGGCGGGACCGACCCCCGAGATCACCTTGACCAGGGTGGACTTGCCGGCGGCGTTGCCGCCCACCAGGGCGACCACCTCCCCGGCCCTGATCTCCAGCTCGACGTCCACCAGCGCCTGGACGGCGGCGAAGCGCTTGGAGATGCCGCGCAACGCCAGCAGGGGCTGAACCACGGGGCCACCACCTCCTTCCACCTTCGAGGTCGGCTCATCGGGTGAGTCCGGCCTTGTCGCAGGCGGACCGGAGCTTCGGGGTGCATATCTGGTCGATGGTGTACATACCGTCCTTCACCAGAGTGTCCTTGATGTTGCCGACCGTCACCGAGACCGACGGGAGCAGGACCGCCGGGATGTCCTTGGTGGTGGCACTGTCGACGGTGCCGGTGGCTATGGACTCGACCGTCTCGCCGCGCCCCAGGGCGACGGCCATCTCGACGGCTGCGTCGGCCGCGGGCTTGAACGGCTTGTAGATGGTCATGTACTGGTCGCCCCTGACGATGCGCCGCACGGCCGCGAGGTCGGCGTCCTGGCCGGTGACCGGGGGCAGCGGCCTGACCGCGGTGGCGTTGAAGGCGGAGATCACGGCGCCGGCGAGGCTGTCATTGGCGGCCAGAACGCCGTCGATCTTGCCGGCGCCCAGGGCGGCGATGGCGCCGGTCATGTTGGCGTAGGCGTTCTCCGGCCGCCATCCGACGGTGTCGTACGACTTGCCGATCTTCACCTTGCCCTTGAGGACGGAGAGCGCTCCCCGCTTGTACCAGCCGGCGTTGGGATCGGTCGTGGCGCCGTTCATCATGACGATCTGGCCGCGGTTCGCCTTCGCGCCCATGGCCTTCAGAAGCGCCTCGCCCTGAAGCCTGCCGACGATCGCACCGTCGAAGGTGACGTAACCGGAAATGGGGCCCTGCGCGAGCCGGTCATAGGCGACGACCGGGATACCGGCCCGGTGCGCGGCCTCGACCGACGAGCGCAGTGCCTTGGGGTCGATGGCGGCGACGATCAGGACGTCCACACCTCTGGTGATCATGGCGTCGAGCTGCTGCCGCTGGACCGTCGGCTCAGGTGTGGCGGCGACGGCCGCTGCCGGGCAGTGCGGGCACAGCTCTTTCAGCTTCTTCTCGATCAGGGGCCTGTCGAACTGCCCGAAGCGAGAGGCTCCGCCACCCGGGAGCAGCACGCCGACGGCAAGGCTGTCGCCATCGCTGCCCCCGCCCCCGCCCGCACCCACGCCGCAGGCCCCGGTCAGGACCAGACCGGCGGCAACCGTGACCGCCACAGACGCACGGGTGAGGGACCTACGCTTCACGGCCGGAAGGCTGACGCCGAGACCCATCTTCGGTTCCTTAGGGAAATTTGTCCGAACTTACACCGTAATGGGCACTTAGCGCCAAGCGTAGCCAGGCCGTCGGTGTCGTCCCGTTCAGGTCCGGCGCCCGCCCGCCTGACAGCGCCGGGCGGCACGCTTGAGTGCGGTGGAGCAGTGCACGCCGAAGTCCGGGACCAAAGGGCTCGGCTGGAAGCCGACCCTCCACGGCCAAATTGCTGTCAAAATTGTTGACGATATTCTCGACTTCCGCCACGCTACCCGCTTGGTGGCGCCATTGCCCGAGCCCCGCGCCCCATGCCGAAAGGGGTAACCCATGCGTCGTAGGTCCTCAGCCCGTGGCCGCCCCGGCCGCCCCGGCACCCCCGGCCGCCCCGGCGTCCCAGGCCGAACGAGATCGGCAACCGCCGCATGCGCGGCGGTTGCGGCGATGCTCGCTTCGCTTCTGGGTGCGAGTTCCGCGAGCGGCGCGGCGGCGCCCCGCCCCGCGGCCACGGCGGACGGCCTGGCGGACCTGCCCGCTGTGCAGCCCGTGATGGACTGCGCGGACGTGACGGGCCTCGACCTCGACGGCGTCACCGACGCCCCGGTCACGATCTCCTCCGCGAAGGTCGTGACGACGGGAGCGGCCGCCCCGTACTGCGAAGTGCGCGGAACCATCGCTCCCGCCGATACTTTTGTCATGCGCCTGCCGACCAACGGCTGGACCCAACGCTATGTCCAGACCGGCTGCGGCGGCCTGTGCGGCACCGCCGACATCAACTACGGCCAGGCGTCGACCTGTCCCGTCGTCAAAGACGGCACGGTCGCCAGCGCGACGACGGACATGGGCCACCAGGGGCTCAACGACGGCTCGTGGGCCCTCGACAACCCGCAGGCGCAGATCGACTTCGCCTATCGGGGCGTGCACGTCACGTCCCAGGTCGCCAAGGCGGTCATCGGCCGGTTCTACGGCAAGCGCCCCGCCTACTCCTACTTCACCGGCTGCTCGGACGGCGGCCGCGAGGCTCTGATGGAGGCGCAGCGCTACCCGGACGACTTCGACGGCATAGCGGCCGGCGCACCCGCGAACAACATGGTTGTCCAGAACACCTTCCACCACGCCTGGAACGTCCTCGCGAACAAGGACGCGGACGGCGACTACATCCTCCTCGCCGACAAGCTGCCCCTGATCCACCAGGCCGTACTGAACGCCTGCGACGCGCTGGACGGCCTGACGGACGGCCTGCTCGGCGACCCGCGCCAGTGCGACTTCGACCCGAAGACGCTGGTGTGCAAGGCCGGCCAGGACCCGTCGACCTGCCTCACCGAGGCCCAGGCAGGCGTGGTCCAGCGCCTGCACGACGGTGCCACGGACGCCAGGGGCCGCAAGCTGGAGCCGGCCGTCTCCCACGAGTGGGGCTCCGAGTTGGCATGGACGCTGTTCGTCCCGGCCCGCCAGGGCCAGACGGTGGCGAGCGAGAACTTCGTGACGTCGTTCACCCGCTACCTCGCCCACACCAACGCCCCCGACCCGGACTTCCAGCTCTCCGACCTGAAGTTCACGGTGGACTCGTTCTGGAAGACGGTCCAGTCCTCCAGCTACCTCGCCGCCCTGGACCCCGACCTCGGCGCCTTCGAGAAGAGCGGCGGCAAACTGCTCCTGTGGCACGGCTGGAACGACCAGCACATCGCACCGCGGGGGACGCTGGCGTACTACGACGCCCTGCGCAAGGCGGTGGGAGCGAAGAAGACCGACCGCTTCGCCAAGCTGTACATGTTCCCGGGCGTGGCCCACTGCGGCGGCGGCGAAGGCCCGGACACCTTCGACGTCCTGACCCCGGTGATGGCGTGGACGGAGACCGCCACCAAGCCGGGGAAGATCATCGCGTCGAACATCACGGACGGCACGGTGACGCGCACGCGGCCGGTGTACCCGTACCCCAGGGTCGCCCGCTACGACGGCACAGGCAGCGCGGACGACGCGTCGAACTTCGTGGCGGTCACGCCCCGCACCAAGCCCGACGCGGACGCCTACGACTGGGTCGGCAAGCGGCTGTTCTCCTCCGACTACCAGACCTGGTGCCGGGTCGTGGACGGCAAGCTGGTGTGCCGGCCGAAGCGGACGTGGCTGACGGAGCGTGCTACGTAGAAGACGACGAGGGTAGAAGAGGCGGGGGCGGCAGACAGGCTCGGCCGCCCCCGCCGTTTCGCGTCGGCGCTGTAGATGTGCGTGGTGGGGTGTGTCGGTTTCCGGGCCGTACGACCGGACAGGGACGGTCTGCCGGAAGTCGCGCTTCCGGCAGACCGTCCCACTCGGCGACCCGTCCCGGCGAACCCCGGTCTCACTTGCCGTAGTACGCGTTGTGGACCGAGATCGTCGACTTGTTGCCCTTCTTGCCGGTGATCGCGGCGCGGAGGGAGATGCCCGTCCCCTTCGCCGGGTTCTTCACGGTGATCCTTCCGTTCCTGACGTCTGTCTTCTTCCAGGTCCGGCCACTGTCGTACGACACGTACACCGACAGCGACTTGAGGTTCCGGCCCTTCGCCGCGCCCTCGACGGCGACCGGGTAGGTGACCGTCCGGCCGGCCCTGACCGCGATCCGCAGAAGGCGCCGGCGCTGGTCTCGCCCTCGTCGAGCAGGTGCCGACGCTTCCGATCAAGCTCCTCTCCCACCGCACGTGCCAGGCATATGTAGCGCGGACGGCGCTCATGTGTCACGCGAAAACGCTGTTCACCTGGGATGTAGGAAAGTGGCGTCCATTGAGACGTTACAGATTATTGACGTTCGTCTTTCATTTGACACATACTTCCCGAGCGCCGGTGGCGTACCCCAGAGAAACCGCACAGGGTGGTGATGGCAATGAAGCCAGCAGACGTCCGTTCCAGAGGTGCCAGAAGTTCCAGAAGCCGCAGCGAACTCACGGTCCTGGGGCTGTGTTTCGCGGTGATCTTGTTCGACGGTTACGACCTCATCGTCTACGGGGCCGTGGTGCCGACCCTGCTGCGATACGAGCCCTGGGGTCTGACGCCGACCGAGGCCGGGCTGATCGGCAGCTACGCCCTCGTCGGGATGCTGGTCGGCGCGCTGGTCGCGGGCGCGGTGACCGACCTGGTCGGCAGGCGGAAGGTGCTGCTGATCAGCGTGAGCTGGTTCTCGCTGGCCATGGCGGGCTGCGCGATGGCGCCGAGCGCCGAGCTCTTCGGCCTGTTCCGCCTGCTCGGCGGGCTCGGCCTCGGTGGCGTGCTGCCCACCGCGATCGCCCTGACCGCCGAGTACTCGGCCGCGCACCGGCGGAGCCTCAACAACGCGCTGATGTTCTCCGGCTATTCGGTGGGCGGGATCCTGTCCGCCGTGCTGGCCCTGGCGCTGCTGCCGCTGTTCGGCTTCCGGATCATGTTCTGGCTCGGCGCGCTGCCGCTCGTGACCGTCGTCCCACTGCTCTGGCGCTTCCTGCCGGAGTCGGTGAGCTACCTCGTCGCCAAGGGCCGTACGGAGGAAGCGGCGCGGGTGGCCGCCCGAGTGGGCGTGCGGGTGCCGGAGGCGTCGGAGGGTTCGGCCGGGCCGGGGGCGAAGAGTGGTGTCGCGGCCCTGTTCACCAGGCGCCACCTCATGCCCGCGGTGCTGTTCGCGGTCACCAGCTTCTTCGGGCTGTTGCTCGTGTACGGGCTCAACACCTGGCTGCCGCAGATCATGAGGTCCGCGGGTTATCCGCTGTCCAGTTCGTTGATGTTCCTGGTGACGATGAACGTGGGCGCGGCCGTCGGTTCCGTCCTGGTGGCGCCGATCGGCGACAGGCTGGGCATGAAGCCGGTCACCGTCGTCACGTTCGTGGCCGCCGCAGTCTCCATCTCCCTGCTGAGCTCGCCCATGGCGGCGCCGGTGATGTACGCGCTGGTGGCGGTCGCCGGGTTCGGCACCATCGGCACCCAGATCATGGTCAACGCGTACGTCGCCATGCACTTCCCGCCCGAGGTCCGTGCGACCGCGCTGGGCTGGACGCTGGGCATCGGGCGGCTCGGCGCGGTCGTCGGTCCGACCTTCGGCGGCATTCTGCTCGCGTCCGACCTGGCCGTGGAGTGGAACTTCTACGCCTTCGCCATACCGGCGGCCGCCGGGGCGCTCATGGTGTTCCTGCTCCCCAAGGGCACCCGTGCCGCTGCTCCCGCGCCCGACGCGGTGCCCGTACGAGCCTGAGCGGTCGGGGCACGCGGCGCCCCGCGCTGTTGCGTCCCTGGCTGCCTGAGCCCCGCGCAGCTTCGGCGGGGAGTGACCCCACCCACCGAACCGGTGAACACACCGAACCGGTGAACACACCGAACCGGTGAACACACAGACCGCCCCGGCTGCGTCCGACGCAGCCGGGGCGGTTCGCCTTTCGGCAGGTTTCGGCACGGTTTCGGCAGGGCTTACGCCTTGAGCAGCGCCGCCGTCAGGTCGTCGGGGCGGGTGAACTGGGCCTCGTGGCTGCCGGCGTACTCGATGACCGGGGTGTCGGGGCCGAGGCGCTGCGGGAAGCGGGGGGTCCAGCCGTACTTGCCCGGAGGCAGGGCCAGGTCCTCGGTGCCGACCACGTAGGAGGCGGGGACGCCGAGCGCGGCCGGGTCGACGGGGGTGACGGTCTCGGTGAAGTAGCGCAGGGGCTGCGGCACCAGCAGAGAGTGGACCAGGCGCTGGGCGCTCTCGTCGCCGTCCTGCATGAAGGCCGACGTGAAGACCTCGTAGGGGAAGACGATGCTGTCGTTCCCGGACGCGGCGGCGAGCTGCCGGAACATCTCCGCGTACTGCGGCGGGACCTCGTCCATCAGGGACCGTCCCTCCGCCGGGACGAACGCGCTCCAGTAGACGAGCCCCCGCAGGCGCGGCGCCAGCCGCGGTGCCGCCGCGGTGAGCGGGTAGCCGCCCCAGCTGTGCCCGACCAGCGTGACGTCCCGCAGGTCGTGCCGCTCGACGAGGTCGACCACGAAGTCGCCGACGTCCGCCAGGCCGTACGTCTGCGGGTCGTCGCCGTCGGCGAGGCCGGGCAGGTCCGGGGCCAGGACGCGGTGACCGGCGGCGCGCAGCCGCTCGGCCACCAGCCGCCAGGTCCAGCCGCTGTGACAGGCGCCGGAGATGAGGACGAAGGTCTGTGCCATGGCGTCTCCTTTGAGGTGAAGTGTGACGCGAAGTGTGACGTGAAGGGTGCCGCCAGGGAGACGGCCGTCGCATGAGTGAAATTCCGGTGGATGAAATATCGGTCGCTTGTGAGACGATCGTCAAGTGGTTGACACGTATAGGGGCAGGGTCCGGCAGGGGCCCAGGAGGTGCTTGTGAAACCGCGGTCACTGGTCTTCGACCTGTTCGGCGACTATCTGCGCTACCGGGGCGGCGACGTCCGGCTGCGCGGTCTGGTCGCGCTGATGGACTGCTTCGACATCCCCGAGAGCACGGTGCGGGTGGTCGCCGCCCGGATGCGCAAGGAGGGCTGGCTGGACAGCCGCCGTGAGGGCAGGGAGACCGTCTACGCCCTCACCGACGCCTCCTGGCGGCTGCTCGACGAGGGCCGGGAGCGGATCTTCGGGCGCGCGCCCGGTCCGTGGGACGGCCAGTGGCACATGGTCATCTACTCGGTGCCCGAGGCCGACCGGGCGCTGCGCGAGCAGCTGCGCAAGAAGCTGTCCTGGCTGGGCTTCGGCCTGCTGTCGGCGTCCGTGTGGATCAGCCCGCACGACCGGATCGCCGAGGTCAGGGAGAGCTTCGCCGACCAGCCCGCGGCGCGGATCGACGCGCTGCACGCCCGCTCCGAGGGGGCGGAGGCCGACCGGGACATGGCGGCCCGCTCCTGGGACCTGACGGCCCTGAACAAGGAGTACACCGAGCTGCTCGACCGCTACCGGCCCCGCCTCGCCGGCTACCGCGCGGGCGAGCTGCGCGGCCGGGACGCGCTGGCCGAGCGCATGCACCTGGTCCACGACTACCGCCTGCTGCCCTTCCGGGACCCCGACCTGCCGCCCGAGCTGCTGCCCGAGGGCTGGGTCGGCCGGCTCGCCCACGAGGTCTTCCTTGAGGCCCATGGGCTGCTGCGGGCGGAGGCGGAGGGGTACGTCGACGAGGCGATCGGCGGTGCCGGGGGCTGACCAGGCGCCGGGGCTGACCGGGTGGCGCAGCTGGCCAGGTGGCGCAGCGCAGAAGAGATGCGTTTCAAAATCTAGACGACCGTTGCGTCAATGTCGTACGTTGGGCTCAGGCAATCCCGAAGGAGTGAGTCCGCCGTGACGATCACCGACGAACGTGCCGCGCTGGAGAGGCTCTACGCCGACTTCGAGGCCGCGCACCTGACACCGCTGTGGACCCAGCGCGAGGGCCTGATGACGCAGGCGCCGCAACCGGACGCCGTGCCCGCCCTGTGGCGCTGGTCGGTGCTCCACCCGCTCGCCGAGCGCAGCGGCGACCTGGTCCCCGTCGGCCGGGGCGGCGAGCGCCGCGCCATCGCGCTGGCCAACCCGGGACTGCCCGGCACCGCGTACGCCACCCCCACCCTGTGGGCCGCGATCCAGTACCTCGGCCCCGGCGAGGAGGCGCCCGCGCACAGGCACACCCAGACAGCCTTCCGCTTCGTGGTGGAGGGAGAGGGCGTGTGGACCAACGTGGAGGGCGACCCGGTGGCGATGCGCCGCGGCGACCTGCTGCTCACGCCCGGCATGCACTTCCACGAGCACCACAACACCACCGAGCAGCCCATGGCCTGGATCGACGGTCTGGACATCCCGCTCGTGCGCCAACTCGACGCGGGATTCTTCGAGTTCGGCCCGGACCGGCTGGCCACCCGCGCCACCCCCGCCGCCTCCCGCAACGAGCGGCTGTGGGGCCACCCGGGCCTGCGCCCGGTCGGCGCCCCCGCCACCCCCGCCTCCCCGCTCATGGCGTACCGCTGGGAGCACACCGACGCGGCGCTCACCGCCCAGCTGGAGCTGGAGGACGAGGGCCACCCGGGCGTGGTCGAGCCCGGCCACGCGGTCGTACGGTTCACCGATCCGGCCACCGCGCGCGACGCCCTGTCCACCATCCGCACCGAGATGCACCGGCTGCGCCCCGGGACCCGCACCGCGACCACCCGCGTGGTCGGCTCCGCCGTCTGGCAGGTCTTCGACGGCACCGGCACGGTCGAGGTCGGCGACCAGCGCTACGACGTCGCCAAGGGCGACCTGTTCGCCGTCCCCTCCTGGGCCCCGCTGACCCTCTCCACCACCGACTGCGGCCTGGACGCCTTCCGCTTCTCCGACGACCCCGTCTACGAGGCCATCGGCCTCGCCCGCACGCACCGAGAGGAGCCGTCCGCATGAGGCTCGCGACCATCCGCACCCCCGAGGGCACCCGCGCCGTCCGCGTGGACGAGGACGCCGCCGTCGAACTCGGCCACCTGGACCTGGGCGCGCTGCTGCGCCGCCCCGGCTGGCGGGCCGAGGCGGCCGCCGCGGACGGACCCCGCCACGACCCGGCCGGGCTGGACTACGCGCCGCCCGTCCCGTCCCCCGAGAAGATCGTGTGCGTCGGGCTCAACTACCGCAACCACATCCTGGAGATGGGCCGCGAGCTGCCCGAACACCCCACGCTGTTCGCGAAGTTCGCCCGCGCCCAGGTCGGGGCCCACGACCCGGTCGTCCTGCCCGCCGGATCCGACGCGGTGGACTGGGAGGCCGAACTCGGCGTGTACATCGGCGCCGAGGTCCGCCACGCCACGCCCGACGAGGCCCGCGCCGCGATCGCCGGGTACACCGTCGTCAACGACGTCACCGCACGCGACTTCCAGTACCGCTCGCCGCAGTGGCTGCAGGGCAAGACCTTCGAGGCCAGTACACCGGTGGGTCCCTGGCTGGTGGTCACGGAGGAGGAGCAGCCGCTGTCACGGGAGTTGACCTGCACGGTCGACGGCGAGCTGATGCAGAAGGCCGACACCGGCGACCTGGTCTTCGACCCGGCGGCCCTGGTCGCGTACGTCTCGGCCATCGTCACCCTCGCGCCCGGCGACCTGATCGCCACCGGCACCCCCGGCGGCGTCGGCCACGCCCGCAAGCCCCCGCGCTATCTGACCGAGGGCAGCGAGCTGGTGACCCGCGTCGAGGGCGTCGGCGAGTGCCGCAACACCCTGGTGAGGGGCTGACCATGCGTATCGCTGTCGTCGGCGGAGGCCCGGGAGGGCTGTTCTTCGCCGCCCTGATCCGGCAGGCCGACCCGTCCGTCGAGGTGACGGTCTTCGAACGCAACCGGGCCGACGACGCGTTCGGCTTCGGCGTGGTGTTCTCCGACCGTACGCTCGCCGGCATCCACGACGCCGACCCCGTGCTCCGTGAGGCGCTGGACACACACGGCCGGCACTGGGACGACATCGAGGTACGGCTCAAGGGGGAGCGGATCCGCTGCGGCGGCAACGGCATGGCCGCGATCGTCCGCCGCACCCTGCTGGCGCTGCTCCAGGAGCGGGCCCGCGACCTGGGCGCGGACCTCCGCTTCGAGACCGAGGCGAACCCGGACGGCCTGGCCGACCTGGACGGCTACGACCTCGTGGTCGCCGCCGACGGCACGTCGTCGCGGATCCGCGACGCCCTGGCGCGGCGCCTGGAGCCGGCCGTCGAGACGGCGACGGCGAAGTTCATCTGGTTCGGCACGGACTACCTGTTCGACGGGCTCACCTTCGTCCACGAACGCGGACCGCACGGCGTCTTCGCCGTACACGGCTACCCGATCAGCGCCGACGTGAGCACATTCATCGTCGAGACGGACGAGGCGACCTGGCGCGCCGCCGGGCTCGACGCCTTCGACGTGACCCAGCCGCCCGGCCCGAGCGACCTGGTCACCAAGGCGTACCTGGAGAAGCTGTTCGCCGACCAGATCGACGGACACCGGCTCCTGGTCAACAACTCCCGCTGGGGCAACTTCCGTACCCGCCGCACCCGCCACTGGTACGTCACCGAGCCCCGCCCGGTGGTGCTGCTCGGCGACGCCGCGCACACCGCGCACTTCTCCGTCGGCTCCGGCACCAAGATGGCGATGGAGGACGCGATCGCGCTCTCCGCCGCCCTCACCAAGCACGCCGACGACCTCCCGGCCGCCCTCGCCGCGTACGAGGCCGCCGCCCGGCCGTCGGTCGAGGCGATCCAGAACGCGGCCCGGCCCAGCCTGGGCTGGTGGGAGCACTTCGGCGAGTACCACGACGCCTTCGAGCCGTGGCAGTTCGCCTACCACTTCCTCTCCCGCAGCATCACGGACGGACGGCTGGCACGGCGGGCGCCGGACTTCGTCCGGTCCAGCCACGCCCAGTGGCAGGCGCGCCACGGTGCCGAGCCCCTGGACACCCCGCTCGACCTCGGCGCGGTGCGGCTGCCCGGCCGGGTCATGCTGGTCGGCCCCGACGGCACCACCGCGGTGGGCGGCACCGGAGAACCGCTGCCGCTGCGGGAGTCCGCGCCGGACAGCCGGGAGCCCTGGGGCGCCCGCATCACGGCCCCCGACGACGAGTCCGGTCTCCCCGCCGCGTACGCACGGCTCGCCGACCTGGCCGACCTCGCCGCCGGTCCGCTGCTGGTCGCCGTACACGGAGGTACGGCGTACACTCGCGCCCTGCTCACCGAGCGGGCCCGGCTGCGCCACGCACTGCCCGCGCTGCTGGTCGACGACACGCTGGACCGGGACCGCGCGGTCACCGCCGTGCTGTCCGGGCGGACCGACCTGGTCGGTGCCGCCGCCGAGACCGTCGCGGCGTGGGAGGTGACCCGATGACGGACACGGCATCAACGGACATGGCATCAACGGACATGGCATCAGGTGGGGCCCTCACCGTGGTCACCGCATTCGAGGAAACCGCCCCGAGCGATGGGCTCGACGGACTCGACGCCCTCTTCGCCCCCCGCGGCATCGCCGTCATCGGCGCCTCCCGCGACCCGGCGAAACTGGGCGCCGCACTGGCCCGCTCGGTCGCCGCGTTCCCCGGGCACGTGGCGCCGGTCAACGCGCGCGACCCGCAGCCGGCTTCCGGCGTCCACGCGTCGGTCGAGGAGGCCGCCGAGCACGGCCCCGTCGACCTCGCCCTGGTCTGCCTCCCGGCCAGGGCCTGCGCGGACGCCGTCGCCGAGGCAGCCAAGGCCGGGGCGCGGGCCGCCGTGGTCTACGGGGGCGGGTTCGCCGAGGCCGGACCGGAGGGCGAGCGGTACCAGCGGGAGCTGGCCGACGTCGCCGAGCGCACCGGCATCCGGCTGCTCGGCCCGAACACCTCGGGGTTCCTCGCGCCCGGCCGGGGTCTCACCGCCAGCTTCGTGCCGGGAGCGGCCGACGTGCCCGCCGGCCGGATCGCCGTAGTGGCGGCCAGCGGGGGAGTGAACCACGCGCTGGCGTTCCTGCTCGGCGAGGCCGGGCACGGGGTGAGCCTCGCGGTCGGGCTCGGCAACAGCGCGGACGTCACGACCGCCGACGTACTGGAGCACCTGGCCGACGATCCGCACACCACCGCCGTGGCCCTGCACATCGAGTCCGTGGGCGACGGCCGGCGCCTGACCGACGCGGTCGCACGTCTCGCCGCCACCCGCCCCGTCGTCGCACTCGTCGTCGGCCGCCACGACGTCGGCGCCTTCGCCGCCTCCCACACCGGCGCCCTCGCCACCTCCTGGCGCACCACCCGCGCCGCCCTCGCCCAGGCGGGCGCCGTACTGGTGGACGACGAACGCGAACTGGTCGACGCGGTGGGCGCCCTGTCCCTCGTACGGCTGCCCGCGGCCGCCGACCCGGGAGTGGGCGTAGTGACCGCGCAGGCCGGGCCGGGACTGCTGCTCCTGGACGACCTGCGCGGGCGACGCGCCGCCGTACCCGAGCTGGGCGCGGACACCCGGCGCGCGCTGGCCGAGGTGCTGCCGCCGCTGACGTACCAGGCCAACCCGGTCGACACCGGCCGCCCCGGCCCCGGCTTCGCCGCCGTACTGGACGCGGTGGCAGCCGATGAGGCCGTGGACCTGATCGCCGGGTACGCGCTGCACGAGCCCGGCGCCTTCGACCTGGTCGAGGCCGTCGACACGGTCAGGGGGAGCGTGCCGTTGGTGCTCGGCGTCGGTGGCGCGGGGGAGGACGTACGACGGGTGCGCCGCGTCCTGCTGGAGCGGGGCGTGCCGGTGGCCGGTGACCCGCACGGGCTCGCCGCCATGACCGGCGCCCTGCTCGCCGACGCCCGCGCCCGGCGCCGTACGACGACCCGGGCGGGCGCACCTCGGGTGGCCGTGGAGCCCGGTTCCGGACCCTGGGACTCCGGCCCTGGAACCTGGGACCCCCGCCCCGAACCCTGGGACGAGGACCGGGCCAAGACGCTCCTCGGCGCGCTCGGCGTGCCGACCATGCCCCGCCGGGCCTGCGCCGACCGCGCGGAGGCCCACCGGGCGCTGGCCGAACTGCCCGGCCCGGTGGCGGTGAAACTGCTGGACGCGGCCGTGCTGCACAAGACCGAGATCGGTGGCGTCCGGCTGGGCGTGCGCACCCCGGACGAGCTGGACGCCGCCCTCGACGCGATCGAGGCGGCGGGAGTCTCGCCCACGCGGCGGCAGCCGCACAGCCGACGCTTCCTGGTCGAGTCGATGGCCCCGGCCGGCGTGGACCTCGTGGTCGGCGCCCGCCGCGACCCGGTGTTCGGCCCGGTCGTCCTGGTCGGGCTCGGCGGCACCACCGCCGAAGCCCTGGCGGACGTGAGCATCCGGCTCGCCCCGCTCGGCGCGGAGGAAGCCGCGGCCATGCCCGCCGAGCTGGCCGGACACGCCCTCCTCGACGGCTGGCGCGGCGGACCGGTACTGGACCGCACCGCGCTCGGCGAGACGGTGGCGGCCCTCGGTGACCTGCTCGCCGCCCACCCGGGACTCGCCGAGATCGAAATCAACCCGCTGCGGCTGACCGCCCAGGGCCTCGTAGCGCTGGATGCTGTCTGTTTCGCTGCGGAAGCCGCGGAAGCCGCGGAAACCACTGAGACCACTGAGACCACTGAAGTCGCTGAAACCACTGAAGCCGCTGCGAGAGAAGGTGGTGACTGATGGCCGCACCCATCAGTGAGGGAACGGTTCCCTGGCCGCAGGCCGACGCCGACCGCTACACGGCGGCCGGATACTGGGCGGGCCGCCCGCTGGGCGATCTGCTGCGCGAGACGGCCGACCGCACGCCGGAGGCGACCGCGCTCGTCGACGGCGAGCTCCGCCTGACCTACGCCCAACTCGCCGACCGCGCGGACGCGCTGGCGCTGCGGCTGCTCGGCCTCGGGCTCGCCCCCGGCGACCGGATCGTGGTCCAGCTGTCCAACGGCTGGGAGTTCACCGTCCTGACCTGGGCCTGCCTGCGCGCCGGGATCGTGCCGGTGATGGCGCTGCCCGCGCACCGCCGCCTCGAACTGGCCTACCTGGCCGCGCACTCCGAGGCCGCCGCCATCGCCGTACCCGACCGGCTGCGCGACTTCGACCACCAGGCGCTTGCCCACGAACTCGGCAAGGAGGTCCCGGGCCCCTGGCACGTCCTGGTCGCCGGGGACGAGGTCGGCCCCGGCAGCGTGGACCTGCGCGCCCTGTGCGCACCCGGCGAGGACCTGGCGGCCGACCGGGCCCGCCCAGGGCCTGTGTCGGAAGTGGCGCCTGGCGGGCGACGCCTGGCACGTACTCTCGCCGCACCGGGCGAAAGCCCAAGTGAGTCCAGTACGAGGGCTTTCGCCCGGCACGCCGAGAGCACGCTCCCCCACGCTCGAACCCGAGCTCGCGCGGGGGCACCCCCATCGCCGCCGCCCGGCCCGCCCTCCGGGCGGACGACGCCACTTCCGACACAGGCCCTGGACGCCGCCGCCCCCGGCAGCCGCGACGTCGCGGTGTTCCTGCTCTCCGGCGGCACCACAGGCCTGCCCAAGCTGATCGCACGCACCCACGACGACTACGCCTACAACGCCCGCGCAAGCGCCGAGGTCAGCGGCGTCGACGCCGACACCGTCTACCTGGTGAGCCTGCCCGCCGGGCACAACTTCCCGCTGGCCTGCCCGGGCATCCTGGGCACCCTGCTGGCCGGCGGCCGGGTGGTGATGCTGCCGAGCCCCGAACCGGCCCGCGCCTTCGCCACCATCGCGGCGGAAGGCGTGACCCACACGGCCGTCGTGCCCGCGGTCGCCGGACGCTGGCTGGAACACGCCGAGCAGCACGGGGCACAGCAGGCGAGCAGCCTGCGCGTCCTGCAGGTCGGCGGATCCCGGCTCGCCGACGAACTGGCCCGCCGGGTGCGCCCCGTACTCGGTACGACGCTCCAGCAAGTGTTCGGCATGGCCGAGGGCCTGCTCAACTACACCCGCCTCGACGACCCCGAGGACGTCGTGTGCACCACCCAGGGCCGCCCCATGTGCCCGGACGACGAGGTACGGCTGGTCGACGAACTCGACCAGGACGTCCCCGACGGCGAGCCCGGCTCCCTGCTCACCCGCGGCCCCTACACCCCCCGCGGCTACTACCGCGCCCCCGAGCACAACAAGCGGGCGTTCACCGAAGACGGCTGGTACCGCAGCGGTGACATCTGCCGCCGCACGCCGGAGGGCAACCTCGTCGTCGAGGGCCGGGACAAGGACATGATCAATCGGGGCGGGGAGAAGGTCTCCGCGGAGGAGGTCGAGAACCTCGTCTACGAGCTCACCGACGTCAGCCAGGCGGCGGCCGTGGCCATGCCCGACTCGACGCTGGGCGAGCGCGTCTGCCTCTACGTCGTCGCCAGGCCGGAGCACGACGCCCCCACCCTGGACGGGATCCGCGCCGCCATGGAGGAGGCCGGGGTGGCCCGCTTCAAGCTGCCCGAACACCTCGTGTGCGTCGAGGAGCTGGCCGCGACCAAGGTGGGCAAGATCGACAAGAAGGCGCTGCGCGCGGACATCGCGGCCCGCCTGACCGCCACGGGCCGAGGAAACACGGGAAACACCCCATGACAAGCCGCCACGACCTCACGGTCACCCTGCCGTGGATGCACGAGGGCACGGCCCTGCTGTCGGGCGTGGCCGACGGCCTCACCGACGACGACCTGCGCGCTCCCAGCGCCCTCCCCGGCTGGACCAGAGCGCACGTCATCGGCCACGTGGCCCGCAATGCCGAGGCCCTCGTCCGCCTGGCCACCTGGGCACGCACCGGCGTCCCCACCCCGATGTACGCGAACCGCGAGCAACGCGCCGCCGAGATCGAGTCCTCGGCGGCTCTCCCGCCCGACGTACTGCGGGGGCAGCTGAAGTCCACGGCCGCGGAACTGCAGGACGCCCTGGCGGCCCTCGACCCCACCGCCTGGCAGGCCGAGGTCAAGAGCGCCCTGGGGCGCACCATCCCGGCCGCCGAGATCCCCTGGATGCGGGTACGCGAGGTGTGGCTGCACGCCGTCGACCTGGCATCGGGAACGACCTTCACGGACCTCCCCGCCCCCCTGATCGACACCCTCCTCGACGACGTCACCGCCACCCTGTCCACCCGCCCCGAATGCCCGGCGGTCCGCCTCACTCCCACCGACCGCGAGACGACCTGGCACCTCGGCCCGCCGACGACCCAGGCATCCCTGCGGGCCGAGGCACCAGCCGCAGAACTCCTGGCCTGGACGACCGGCCGCTCGTCCCGACCCGAACCGGTGCGCCTGCCGCCCTGGCTGTAACAGGCTGCGCCCGCCCGGAAGGCCGTGCGAAGCCCTACACAACAAACAAACTCCAGGCCGCGAGCCTGGGGTTCCGCGTCGGATCGCACCGCTGTTGACCGTGGTTGTCCGCGCTTACGGGTCTTACGGGCACGGACTGGGCACGGCCTCGACCATGTCGCCACGCGTGAGTTTCGGCGTCGCAGAACGGCTCCTGTCCGATTTTCGAAGTGTCAGGAGTTCAAGTGGAGTTACGTACGAGACCAGGGCACGCGGTCGTGGCAGCAGGGGTGGTTTTCGCGGCCCTTCTGCTGGCCGGTGTCCCGGGCGGGGTGGCACAGGCCACGCAGCCCGGTGAGTCGGCCGGCGGGCGTTCCGGGGCGGTGAAGACGGTGACGCTGGTCACCGGCGACCGGGTCCTGGTGGACGGCGCCGGCCAGGTCACCGGGGTGGAGCGGTCGAAGGGCCGGGAGCGGATGCCGTTCTCGGTCCGGGTGGTCGCCGGGCACACTCAGGTGGTGCCCGGTGACGCCGAACTGTTGCTGGCTCAGGGCAAGTTGGATGCACGGCTGTTCGATGTGACCCAGCTGGTCGCGGACGGCTACGACGACGCCGGCCGTTCCGACCTGCCGCTGATCGTCACCTTCCGGGGCAAGAATGCGCCCTCGATGAGCCCGTTCACCGGGGCCGGGGCGCGGATCGGCGTGCACTTCCCGTCGTCGACGGGAAGGCGATGCGTCCCGTCAAGAAGCGTGGCGCCGGGTTCTGGGACGCCGTGACCGACACCGGCGCCGCCCGTCGCGATGCCGCGGGAACAGCGGAGTTCACTGCTTCGACGGCGGTGGAGAAGGTGTGACTGGACGGCCGGCGCCGGGCCACCCTCGACAAGAGCGCGCCGCAGATCGGCGCGCCGACGGCCTGGTCCGCCGGTTACGACGGCACCGGGGTCAAGGTCGCTGTGCTGGACACCGGGGTCGACACGGCCCACCCCGACCTGGCGGGTCAGGTGATCGCGGAGCGGGACTTCTCCGACTCCTCCGGCACCACCGACAAGTTCGGGCACGGCACCCAACGTCTCCGCGCGGCTCGGGTCGGTGCGGCGGGTGCTCGCCCGGCGTCGGCGGTATCTGCTGGACGGGCGACCGGTCGAGTTCGCCACCTCCTATCTTCCCCTCGACATCGCGCGCGATACGCCGATCGCCGAGCCCGACCCCGGGCCCGGCGGCATCTACGCCCGGCTGAGGAGCTGGGCCACCGCCTCGACCACTTCGAGGAGGAGATCCGGGCCCGGATGCCCTCGCCTGCCGAGGTCAAGACGCTGCGGCTGGCTTCCGGTGTGCCCGTGATCCGTCTCGTCCGGACCGCGTTCGACACCGAGGGGCGGGCCGTGGAGGTCTGCGACACGGTGATGGCGGCGGACGCGTACGTGTTGTCGTACCAGCTTCCGGCGACGTGAGCAGGTGAGCGCATGACCGGCGGTGGTGCGCGGGGCCGTTTCTCCGAACTCGTACACCCGAGAGGCATATGGCGTGGAGATGGTGCGGTTGCTGCTCAGTGTCGGGTTTGACGACCTACGTCCGACGCCGGGTTCTCAGAGAACTCGCCCTGCCGGACACATGATTCGGCTCGCTCATCCGCCGTTGGGACCACCGAAGAAGCCGCCGCTGTCTCCCCCGCTGTCTCCCCCACTGTTGGTGTTGGTGGGTTCGGCGGTCTCTGTCGGCTGAGCAGAGGCGCTCTGGCTTGGCGTGGCGGACTTCTCGTCGTTTCCGCCGCCGTTGATGGTGCCACCGCCTGAGCCGCTGGAGGTCGTGGACGCGGATCGGGTGGGCCACGGTGTCTCTGATGGT
This sequence comes from Streptomyces sp. NPDC002845, assembly GCF_053591955.1. NCBI lineage: Bacteria > Bacillati > Actinomycetota > Actinomycetes > Kitasatosporales > Streptomycetaceae > Streptomyces > Streptomyces sp. NPDC002845. Next base: position 33,291 of record NZ_JBSFUU010000058.1, read on the forward strand.
GTGGCGGCCGGTTCTTGTTGCAGGACGAAGCTCGTTGTCGCCTTCTCATTCAGCACAAGCGCCTCGGCCAGGTAGGTGCCGGAGGATGCGGGGCCGGCCTGGTCGCAGCCCTTGGTGTTGGGCCTGCGGTCCCAGTGGAAGTCGACGGTGGCGGGCTTGTTGCGCGCAAGCTGTACCCAGCGCTGCCCGTTATGGCCGGACGCGCAGGCAGATGACTTCCACATCTCCACGGAGTCCCCGGCTTCGGTCACCATGAGGTAGGCATCAGTACGGCTGAGGTTGATCCGGCAAGGCAACGGGCCGCCGACAGCGGTGTCCGCCCTCACCGACAGTTTCAGGTGCGGGTCCTCGTCGACGTAGCTGTTGAAAACCGAGGTCAGTCGCACGGTGATCTCGGCGCCGGTGCAGGCCCTCAATCCCATGATCGCTGCTGTGTTGACCGGCTGGCTGCCGATGTCGGCCACGTCATCGGCAGCCGGCCGGCTGGGCAGCGCGGTGCGGGACGGTGAGGCCGACGAAGACGTCGGAGACGTGGGTGAGGCCCCGTGGCCTGCCGGACTCTCGGAGCCCCCGGGAATCGGCAGCAAGGCCAGCCCCAGGCCCACCCCGACAACGCTTGCGACCGCCACTGACAGCGCACGCCACGGCACACCCTTCGGCACGGTTCCCCCGCCACCAGGAGCATCGTCGCCGACGGCCTGCGCAGTGTCCTCACGTGAGTCGCCTGTTCGTGTGGCGTCGTCATCGGACGGGAGCGGGGGCGAGGCAGGTGCAGGTGCCGGATGCTCCTGCTCAGAGAGCCCTTCATGTTCGTTCGTCACCGGGATTGCTGCCGGGGCGGGGCCGCGCCTGTCTCGGTGTGCGTCGAAGCGGCCCAGCAACTCCTCGGCGGTCTCCTCCATGCCGAGGTCACGCAACGACCGCGCCATCCGGGCCACCAGCCAGGACGGGTTCTGCTCAGCCATCCAGATGCTCAGATGCCTGATCTGGTCCTGCTGTCTCGCAGCATGGAGCGCCTGTACGACGCGCGCTACCTGTACGTCCGAGTCCTGACGTGAACTCAGCCCCAGGAACACGGCCTCCATGTCCGTCACTGCGCCGGACGTGGTTTCCAGGAGGCTCAGAAGCTCGGACAACGACGCAGGGGACAGCTCGCGCCCTGCCTGCCTCAGTCGTTCCGGGGCCATTCGATGGCGAAGGGTGTGCCGCGCGTTGCCCAGCGAGGACCACTCCTCCCAGGCCCGCACCGCGTCAGCGTCCCGCCCTTGTTCCCGCCATGTCTGTGCCTGTCCGACCTGTTGGACTCGCAGCTTCCACAGGCGAGTGACGGCGGCTTCCGGAATCGCCGGATCCTGGAGGACTTCCACGAAGTCAAGCCGGTCCGCCACGCATGCCAGTGCTGCCAGTGCATCGACCCCCTCGACGGGAGCCAACGTTGCGTACAAGCGCCCGACATCCTGCCCCGGAAGATCGGCGAAGAGCTCCCGGACCAGCACATCGAGCAGACGGAGTGCCTCTCGCCCGCCTTGCTCGCGCACATGACGGACCAGTCCGGCCAGTCCCTCGGCAGGTGCCTCGGCAGGTGCCTCGGCAGGTGCCTCGGCAGGTGCCTCGTAGAGCATCCGGCCGATGGCGAGCAGCAGTTTCCTGCGCCGTGATGACGGTCTGTCGACGAAGCAACGCAGCACGCGGACAACGGCGGGGCCGGTCAGTCGTCCCATGGCAGGAAAAAGAAGTTCGACCAGCTGCGACCATCCCTTGTGGCGCTGGGCCGCGGCGCTCAGCACGTCCTCGAGGGCGGTATCCGTCCCCTCTGCCAGCAGTTCGAGCAGTCGGTCGGCCTCTGCCAGACGGCCGTTCGTCCAGAGGCTGCTGAGCAGCGGTTCGAGCCATGCCGCCGGCACGTGAGCGGCGACTTCGGCGTGCAGGACGTCGATGCCCACGGCGTCGGCGAGAGGCACGAGCGCCTCCAGCACCTCCTTCTGCGGGCGGTTGCGGGCGGCGGCGACGAGGGTCCCGGCATCTTCCGGGAGTCCGGCGTCCCGGAGGGTCAGGGCGGCGGTCGCGGAGAAGACGGCGGGCTGCCGCGCCACCCACTTGAGGAGCCGCTCGGGCTCACCGTGCGAGGCGCCCCGGAGGGCAGCGACGAGCAGCCCGGCTACGACGGGCCCGCGCTCCGCGGTGGTCTCCAGCAGCTGCTGGCTGTCCAGCGGACGTCCCACGTCCCGCAGGGCATCGGCGAAGCGTACGACATCGGAGGGGTCGCGCTCCTCGCTCGCCCACAGGAACAGATCCAGCACTCTGCCCGGGTGGTCACGGCGCAGTTGCGCCGCGGCGTCCAGCACCTGTTCGGAGGTGGCCCGGCTTGCGGCCTCCCGGACGGCGTTGTCGGCCCAGTCGAGATCCAGAGACCGCAGCGCGAAGGCCCAACGCACCTGGTGGAGTGGCGCGGGTCCCCCCTTGAGCAGGGCTCCGAGGAGTTTCCGGGCGCCGTCGAAGTGACCGCTGTCCGCCATCTCCCGCAGCAGCAAGGCGATCTCGTGCCGGGACTTCGCGGCGGCGAGGGCGTCCGGCAGGCGCCGATACAGGCGGAAGGCGAGGTCCTTCACTCCGGCGGTTCGCAACAGATCCGCGACGGTGAGCATGTCCTCCGCCGAGCGCTCCGTCCACATCGCGTCGAGCGCCTGGTACAGGAGCTCACTCCTGACCTTCCCCTGCAGGGACTCCATCAGCCGCGCCGCGTCCACCGGCTGCTGCCGGATCAGTACGAGTGAGACCAGCCGGACCGCGGCGTCCTCCTGCTGCTCCCGCACGAGCAGCAGGGTGCTCGCCGCCACATGGGCCGGCTCTCGGCACGTCAGGCAGGACAGCACCTCGTCGGCCAGAGCGTCGGCTCCCAGCCGGGCCAGAACGAGCAGGCACCCGACGGCGTCGGATGCCTGCCGCAAGGCGAGGCCCGCGCAGACCTGTCCGGCTTCCGCCCGCCGGTCCGCTCTCTCCAGGTGCAGCAAGAGGGCCGCGACCTCTTGGACGGGCCAGCGGGACGCGGCGGCCGCGAGGACCTGGTCGGCCTGCCCCTCCGTTCCGCGATGGCGCAAGTCCTCGGCGAAACCGGCCAGTTCTGCGGGAGTGCCGCGCAAGGCGTTGGCGTGGCTGGGCGGCAGGTTCACGCGCTCCTGCACAGCAGGGAGCGGCAGCCGCGGTCCCCGCCGGTTGCGTACGAGCGTGATGGAGCGACCGCCGTTGCGGATCCGCTGCTGCGGAACGGGATGGCCCTTCGCCCGCAGCCCGCACAGCACGGACCTGTAGATGGTCTCCATGTCAAGGAATTCCGGGCCGTCGGGAATCCCCTCGGACAGAACCCTGAGCAGTTCACCCGTGAAAGCGGTGAAGCGCTCGCCCGGGGGTGCCAGCGACAGTCTGTTCTCGGCGGAGGCAGTCATGACGTAGGAGCCGTCGACTTCGGTGTGATCCGCCATCTCCACCGCTGGGCCCATGTGGCCTTCCAGTGCCAGCCCACTGAAGCAGCTGTCCACGATGACCACCTTGTTGCGTGCCCCGCCGCCCGCATCCAGCATCACGTTCCGCAGCTTGGAGAACTCCAGGGCGCGATAGAGCCGATCGCGGCGGGTGTCCGGCAGTGCGAGGCAGAGCTCGGAGTGGGGGGAGACCAGGCCGTGCCCGGCGAAATACAGCACGAAGGTGTCGCGCGTCTCGGCTGCGGCCTCGTAGACCGCCTCCAGGACCTCTCCGCCGGCGGCGGGGTTGAGCAGAGTGGTGCAGTGCTCCTTGGGAAGGCCCCAAAGATCATCGCGGATGAAGAGTGCGCCCATGTCGGTCACGTTGTTGGCAACCGCCGGCAGAGCCGCGAGTTCCGTGTAGTCCGAGACACCAATGATGACGGCCCGCGATGTGGCGGTATCGGGCAGGGGCATTACTGGCCTTCCACGGTCCCTTCCGCGGTACCTGTGGCTTCGCCGGTACCCGCCGTCCGCGACGCCGTCCCCGACGCCGCCCGCGACTCGGCTTCCTCGGCGGTGCGAAGCGCCTCGACGATGCGCCGCACGGTCTCCTCGTTCCCGTCCTGGACCGTCAGGGTTCCACCGGGGAAGGTGATGGTCACCGCGGGCGCGGAAGGACGCGCCGTACGCCAGGTCGCGTACGCCACCGCGAGGTTGAGCGCGGCGATTCCCTGCCCCAGCACGAGCTCGATGACGTCCGTCGCACCCATCGTGCCCGGTTCGCCACGGCTCTGGAGACTGAGCGCCTGCACCTCCCGCCGGAACTCCATGTCGCCACGCAACCAGCCGTAGAGATCGGCGACCGTCACGCCGGTGTCGTCCTGCTCGGCAGGACCGATGGTGATGCGCACCAAGCCTCCCCCACTGTGTGCGCGTCGAGTGTAGTGAAGCGCACGATGTCCGGACGGACGATGAATAAAACGCAGAAGTCGCTGATCGGATACTCCACCCCGAGGCCCTGTCACGCGTACGCACCGGTCCTGCACTACGACCTCGTCGACGGCCCCAGGGAGCTCGTCCACCCCCTGCTTGCTCCCAGGCTGTCCGTGCGGTCGTGATCAGCGCTGCCGTGCCTGTGGCGGCTGCTGGGGCTGGAGCGGCTGCTGCCGTGAGGTCCGGAGCGTAGGGCGCTGTGCTGCGCTGCCGACTCGTGCTGCTCTGCGGGCCTGTGCTGCGGGCCTGTGCTGCGCGGGCTCGTGCGCTGGGTGCCGGCCTTGCGCTGAGGCGTTGCCTGCGCGGCGTGTTCGGGCACGGCGTCGAGGAACATCGCCAGGGCGGCGTCGTCCTCGGGGGCGGGCTCGCGGAGCATCGCGCGTACTGCGCGGGCGTGGTGGTGTTCGGCGCGGATGCGGGAGCGGGTGGCGCGTCCGTGTGGTCACGCGGCCTCACTCCCGATACGTCGGTCGGGAGCACTCGTTGACTCACGTCAGCCAGGAAAGTACAACGCTTGAGCCTTCTACGTCTCCGGCGTTGACGCAGGCGTGGTGGGCGATTGCCGCAACCTCGCCACCTGATGGCGTTCACGGCGGCCCGGAGGGAGGGGCCTGTCAACTGCTCAGGGACAGGTTCCCGGGTACTCAGGGACAGGTTCCCGGGCTCAGTCTCGGCCGCGAGGCGGGCCCCTTCGAGCGCAGCCCCGTGATGCTGCGGTGGTCGTAGGCCCTGCGCCATCGGTTCGCCGACATCCGCGTCACCCGCAGCGGATTCAAATGTCCAGTTGCGCCAGCCGTTTCGCCGCGGCCGGATCGCCCGCATCGGCGCGAGCCCGCAACTCCGCGATCGCAGCCTCATCACCCCGCTCGGCCAGCAGGCTGGCCAACTGCTCTTTCTCCATGAAGGCCCAATCCTCGGGATCGTCCTCATTCAGACGCTCGCAGATGTCCAGCGTGTCCAGGTACTCCGCGTGGAAACCGGCCGGGTTCTGCCGCACCGGGTCCGAAAACGTCCACACCTCCACCGCGCCTGCCAAATCGCCGCGCTCGGCCAGCAGCTCAGCCAGCCGCCTCGTCGTGGGCGAGTCGTCGCCATAGGTTCGGGCCCACAGCCGCAGAGCGCCTTCCCGATCGCCGTGCCTGGCCAGCAACTCCCCCGACCGACCTGCCGCGTTCCGATCTCCGGCATCAGCCCGAGCCCGCAGCTCCGCGATTTGATCCTGGTTCGGCCCACTGCTGCCTGATCGATCTTCCACTACCCGTCACCTCATCCGCGAGCCCGAGGAGCGCCGGCAACGGCACAGCCGTTCTATAGAGCGTAGACACTCCACGGGGCCGAGGCGAGCGTCCAAACGGTTCGTCGAATGACCTCCCACCGAAGCCATGTCCACCTCGCCATGACAGCCCTGATGAGTCGCCGCTTCACCGGCGAGGCCCACCCTGAACGAGCGCGGAACCTGACTGGTACCAAACACGAATCAACGGACCAAACGCTCGGTTAGGGCAGGGGTGTTGACCTGTGGGGATTCGGTCTGCCGGCGCTGTCGCGCGGGCCTGGTCGTAGTGCTGTTGACCGTGGCTGTCCGCTCGTATGGGCACACTGTGGGCACAGCTTCGACGAACGGTGGGCAGGGTGCGTACGGGAACGGGCTCTGCGCCTGGCTCGGCTGGCGCGGGATGCCCAGAGCTCGGTGAGGTCTTCGCGAATGCACAAGCCCTTTCGGTTGCACAAGCCCTTTCGGTGGGGCGCGCCCCTGCTGCGGGATCGGCTGCCGCGCTTCCTTGGGGCAGCCGGCGATCGGCCCTGGCTTACTTGCCGGCTTTTGAGCCGTACCACTGGAGTGCCTGTCCGGTGACGGCGGCGATGCACTCGTAGTCCCGGTCACGGTGCAGGAGGGTCAGTCCCTGCGACTCGGCGGTGGCGGCCACCATGAGGTCGACGGCTCCGGCGCTGCGGTGCTGTCCGCGCTGGGTGAGGATCTCCTGGACCTGCCCGGCGCGGTCGTCGACCGGTACCCATCCGAAGAGCGGGCGCGCGTCCTCGATGCCCTGCACGGTTGGCGGCGGAGCGTGCGCTGTAGAAGAACTCCCGCTCGGTGACGGGGCAGGTGGCATGTGGTTACCCGGGCCCATCCCCCGCTGAGGGTTTGCGCGCCCGCGCGGAACTCACTCGTTCGCGTCGCGGAGCGAGCGCAGGATGCGCTCCAGGTGGCGGCGGTCCTCGGATGAGAGCGGTCCGGTGACGTGGCTGCGGAGATGGGAGACGTGGGCGGTCAGGGCGCGGTCGAGCGCCTCGGTGCCCTTGTCGGTCAGCGCGGCGAGTGCGGCTCGTCGGTCTGCGGGGTCGGGGTCGCGGCGGATCAGCCCCTCCTTCGCCATGCGGTCGGCGAGCCGGGTGAAGCCGCCCGAGCTGAAGGACACGGCCTCCGCCAGGTCCGTCATGCGCAGCCGGTGGCCGGGCGTGCGGCCCAGCCGCAGCAGCACCTCGAACCAGGTGTCCGGAACTCCCAGGTCGCGGTGTACCAGGGGCTTGAGGCGAGCGAACGCCTCCACGAACAGGCCGTAGAGCGTCACGTCGTCGTCATTCAGCAGTTGCTCGTTCACCCCACGATGGTGGCAGAAAGCCGTTAGCGGAAGAAGCTGCCGTTGCGATATCTGCACCGGCAGATATATTGTCTGCGTCGGCAGATACTTTTCCTGTACGCCCTCACAGATGTGGAGCCCGATCATGCGCAAGCGCGTCCTCTCCGCGTTCGGTGTCGCCGCCGCCACGGCCGGCGCCCTCGCCCTCGGCCTGTCCCTGGCGCCCGCTTCGGCGGACGCCGCCCCCGCCTCGCGCGGGCACCGCACGATCACCATCGAGGCCGTCGAGAAGGGCACCGCGATCAACATGGTCGACGTCGCCCCGGCCGACTCCGCCCTCGGCGACCAGCTGATCGGAACCGGCGACCTCATCGGCCGCGACGGCCGCAAGCTGGGTACCAGCAGCTTCGTCGGCGTCTCCACCGACGCCAAGCCGCGCACCGCCGAGCTGCTGACCTTCGTCTACGAGCTGCCCGGCGGCAAGATCACCACAGCCGGCACGGCGAAGCTCTCGGCCTCCGGACCCGTCTTCGACGAGCGGTTCGCCATCACGGGTGGCACCGGCAGGTACAAGGACGCCTCCGGAGAGGTGCGCGTCCTGCAGGAGACGGTGGAGCGGGCGAAGGTCACCTTCGAGATCCAGCGCTGACAACACCCACGAAGCTGACCACACCCACGCATACGAAACGAGTACGAACGGAGTCACCTGTGAAGATCCTCCTGATCGGCGCCACCGGCATGATCGGCTCCCGCATCACGGCGGAAGCGCTCGGCCGCGGCCACGAGGTCACCGCCGCCACCCGCTCGGGCCGTGCGGACGGCCTGCCGGAGCACCAGGCGCTGACCGTCCTCGCCCTGGACGCCACCGTGCCGGGCAAGGTCGCCCACGCCGCCGCCGGACACGACGTCGTCATCTCCGCCGTCTCCCCGCCCCGCGACGGCTCCGACCCGGCCGCCCCGCTGCTGGCGACGTACAAGTCCCTGGCCGAGGGGCTGCGCACCGCGGGCGTACACCGCCTGCTGGTGGTCGGAGGGGCGGGCAGCCTGAAGACCGCCTCGGGCCAGGACCGGGTCGACACCCCGGACTTCCCCGCGATGTACAAGGCCGAGGCGCTCGCCCAGCGCGAGGTGCTGCGCCTGCTGCGCGCCGAGTTGACCGACCTCGACTGGACGTATGTCTCCCCGGCCGACGAGATCGCCCCCGGCGAGCGCACCGGCACCTTCCGCCTCGGCGGCGACGACCTGCTGATCGCGGAGGACGGCACCAGCTTCATCAGTGCCGAGGACTACGCGGTCGCCCTGGTCGACGAGGCCGAGAAGAGCACGGCGATCCGTCGCCGCATCACCGTCGCGTACTGACGGACGTCTCTCGATCGAGGGTGTCCGTTTCGACGTCAGGCCCACCGGCAGTGCCAAGGCGACGCGAGCAGGCCGATGTGAAGCGCCCGCTGCTCTCGCTTCGTCTGCACTGGTGGAGTCACCGGAGTCGCCGAGCTGCGCCGGGAGACGGCCGGCGACCCCTACGTCGCCGCCATGGCCGTGCTCGCCCACGCCGCCGCGCTGCGCCGGATGCTGCAGCGCTCCCGAGATGCCCAGGAACAGGCCGAGCAGGCGAAGGAGGCCCAGCAGGACGCCGAAGGCGCGGCGACCGCCGTGGGCGAGGCACTTCAGTGGGCCGCCGACGGGGACGACGAGGACGGCACCGTGCCGACCCGGCGCCACCGACGCATACGGCGGGCGCCGACGACCGCCGAGGCCACTGCGCGGCAGACCGCGCGGGCCCTCACGGCGGCGGCTCGGTACGAGGCAGGGCCCGGCGGAGTCACCCGGCAGGTGTGGGCCGAGTTGTGCGCCCTGGCGCTGCTGGATCAGGCCCGCCACGCGGGACGTGACGTCTTCGGCATCCGACGACGAGATCCAGATCTTCCGCTTCCCGGCCTGTCCGTGCGCCTGGGCGGTGCGTTCTGGCAGCCCGTGCCGGACGTGTTCCGGCAAGGTGAGCGCCCAAGGCCGCACGAGGCATGATCGGTGGATGCGTGGTGTGGAGGAGCAGTCGGGAGGTGGGGACGTGGAAGAGCCGACGGAGATCTCGTCGCCGAAGGAGGCCGCGGACAATGCGCTGGTGCTGGCGTTCGGGCGGTTGCAGGGGGCGGCGAACCGGCTGGAGTACATCCTCGGGCGGTCGCTGGATCTGGAGTGCGGCATCAGCCATCTGATGTTCGAGGTGCTGCTCATCCTCGGGCGGGCGGGCGATCCCGGGCTGTCGATGCGGGCCATCGCCCAGGAGCAGGTGCTGACCACAGGAGGGGCGACGCGTCTGGTGGACCGGATGGAGGCGGCCGGGCTGGTGGAGCGCGCCGAGGATCCCGGTGACAGGCGCGGGCGGCTGGTACGGCTGACCCGGTTGGGGGAGGAGACCACTGTGCGGGCGTCCCGGGTGCACGTGGAGAACATCCGGCGTTACTTCCTGGCGCCGCTGCCGCCCGAGGACCGGGAGCGGTTCGCCGAGGACCTGAGGATCCTGAGCCACTCCGCCCGGGACGAGCTGCCCCGCCTGCCCTGAACGGCCCCTCCGGGCTGCGGCCGTGGGGCTTCACTGGTGCGCTCACAGCGCTCACGGCATGCACTGACAGCGGGTTTGCCGGTGTGGCCGTCGTCACATCGACGAGGGAATGCCTGACGAGTCAGTTACTGTTTTCTCAGACGAACCGCTCGCATTCGGCGGGCGCCACACCTTTGCTGGGACCTTCGATGAAGCTCGTCTACGTCTTCGACGCCTACTGCGGCTGGTCGCACGGGTTCTCCGGAACTCTGCGCGAGGCCGTCTCCCGTCATCCCGAGCTGCCGGTCGAGGTGGTCTCCGGCGGTCTGTTCACCGGGCCACGCCGGGTGCCCATCCGCGAGTTCGGCTACGTCCGGGGCGCCAACGCCCAGATCGCCGAGCTGACCGGCGCCGAGTTCGGCGAGGGCTACGAGCGGCTGATCGCCGACGGATCGTTCGTGATGGACTCCGAGGCCGCCGCGCGCGGCGTCGTCGCCCTGCGCCGGGTGGCCCCCGACCGGGCGGCGGAACTGGCCGGCGCCCTCCAGCGGGCCTTCTACGTCGACGGCCTCAGCCTCTCCGACCCCGCGACCTACCGGAAGGTCGCCGAGGAGGCCGGTCTGGACGCCGACGCCGTCGTCGCCGCCTTCGACGCGCCCGAGGCGCACAACGCGGCGGCGGACGACTTCCACCACTCCGCCGAGCTGGGCGTCACCGGCTTCCCCACGCTCCTCGCCGTCGACGGCGACCGAGTGGTCGCCCTGGCCCATGGCCACGCCACCGCCGACGAGATCGCCCGGCGACTGGCCGCCCTGACCACCGAGCCCTGACCACCGCCCCCCCCACTCACTGAATTCCATCCCCCAGGAGGCCCCGCGTGAGCACCCTGTCCTTCAAGATCCTCGACCTCAACTTCCCGGCCGGCAGCAAGAACAAGACCGCCACGCTCGTCACCGGTGAGCAGGAGGCCCTGCTGGTCGACGCCGCCTTCACCCGGGCCGACGGTCACCGCCTGGCCGCCGAGATCCTCGACTCGGGCAAGAAGCTGACCACCGTGTTCGTCAGCCATGGCGACCCGGACTTCTACTTCGGCGCCGAGGTCATCGCCGACGCCTTCCCCGACGCCACGTTCGTCGCCACCCCGATCGTCATCGAGCACATCAAGCACTCCTACGAGGGCAAGCTCAAGGCGTGGGAGGCCCTCGGCCCGAACCTGCCCACCCGCCTGGTCGAACTCACCCCGCTGACCGGCGACCTCACCCTCGAAGGCCACCGCTTCGAGCTCAAGGGCGGCCCGGCCGGCCTGCCCGACCGCCACTACCTGTGGCAGGCCGAGCACCGCGCCCTCCTCGGAGGCGTCCTGCTCTTCCAGCAGGAGCACGTCTGGGTCGCCGACACCCCCACCCCCGAGCACCGCTCCGTCTGGATCGAGCTGCTGGACGAGATGGCCTCCCTTCAGCCGGAGCTGGTCGTCCCCGGCCACCGCCTGCCCGGCACGGCGGCCGACGCCTCAGCCATCACCGCCACCCGCGACTACCTCGTCGCCTTCGAGGAGGAGCTCGGCAAGGCGGCCGACGGCGCCGCGCTGACCGCAGCGCTCGTCAAGCGTTACCCCGACAACGGCATGCTGATCGCCGCCCAGATCGGGGCGAAGGTCGCCAAGGGCGAGATGAAGTGGGGCTGAGTGTCATGACGTACGAGCACACCGACTTCGCGACCTCCACGGCCCCGGCCGACGTGGTCCGCCGCCAGTACCTGGCTTCCGCGGCCGGCGACCTGGAGGCCCTGCGCGCCACCCTCGCCCCGGACGTGGAGTGGAAGGAGATGGCAGGCTTCCCTCTCGCCGGCACCTACCGCACTCCCGACGGGGTCACCTCCCACGTCATGGAGCAGCTGGGCAAGGAGTGGGACGGCTGGACCGCGCACGACGACACCTATGTCGTCGACGGGGAGAACGTCGTCGTCCTCGCCCGCTACACCGCCACCAACAAGGCCACCGGCAAGCCGATCAACGTGCGCGTCGCCCACCACTTCGTGGTCCGCGGCGGCCTGATCGTCCGCTTCGAGCAGTTCGTCGACACCGCCCTCGTCCGCGACGCCATGACGTAGTCGGGGCAGCACCTCACAGGCGAACTCACACAAGCCGGGAAGACGGTGAGGTCCACCGTCGGCAACAGCACCGTCTTCCTCAACACCTCCGCCGCCGAGGTCAGCGGCCCGCGCGACGAAACCGTCGCCGGGACGGCGACCGGCGCGGCGACCGGCACTGCGGAGGAAACGCGCCCGCACGTCGCCGGAATCGCTCCCCGGCGCTTTCCTGGTCCGCCCGGCGGAGGCAGCCGGGGCCGACCGTCGTCGTGCGATGAACGTCGCCACCGCGATCATCCACGCCCTCCGGACGTACGCGCGCCCGGAGGCGCTGGTGGCCGTACCGCACACCAGCACCACCGCGAAAACGTGAGAGGCCGACACGCGGCACCTTCTCCCGTGCGCCCTCACACCCACCATCAACAGGGAGCAACAGACATGTCCATGAGCAGGCGTCACCTCCTCGCGGCAGGCTCGCTCACGGCCGCCGGGATCGGCCTGGGCCTCACCCCGGCCAGCGCGTCGGCCACCCCGCTCGCCGACGGACACGGAGCCGGACATCACAAGGAAAAGCACCCCAGGGGCAAGCTCGACTTCAAGGTCCTCGACCTGGACTTCCCGGTCGGCAGCAAGAACAAGACAGCCACTCTGGTCACGGGCGAGCGTGAGGCGCTGCTGGTCGACACCGGGTTCACCCGGGCCGACGGTCACCGGCTGGCGGCCGAGGTGCTGGACTCGGGCAAGAAGCTGACCACCGTGTTCGTCAGCCATGGGGACCCGGACTTCTACTTCGGCGCCGAGGTCCTGGCCGACGCCTTCCCCGACGCCAGGTTCGTCGCCACCCGGCCGGTCATCAAGCACATACGGCGCACCTTTGAGAGCAAGCTCAAGACGTGGGCCGACCTCGGGGCCAACCTGCCCACCCGCCTGGTAAAGATCAAGCCTCTGACCCGTGGTCTCGCCCTGGAAGGTCACCGCTTCGAACTCCGGGGCGGCTCGGCCCTGCTGCCGGACCGCCACTACCTGTGGCAGCCGGAGCAGCGCGCGATCCTCGGCGGGGTGCTGCTGTTCCAGAAGCAGCATGTGTGGGTCGCGGACACCCCCACCCCGGAGATCCGCGCTGCCTGGATCAAGCTGCTGGACGAGATGGCCGCCCTCAACCCGCAGCTGGTCGTGCCCGGTCACCGCCTGCCCGGTACCCCCGCGGACTCCTCCGCCATCACCGCCACCCGCGAGTACCTGCTCGTCTTCGAGGAGGAGCTGGCCAAGGCCGCCGACGGCGCCGCGCTGACCGCGGCGCTCGTCAAGCGCTACCCGGACTACGGCATGGTCATCGCCGCCGAGATCGGCGCCAAGGTCGCCAAGGGCGAGATGACATGGGAGTGACGACTGCGAAGTACCGGAACACCGGCTTCGCGATGCACTCTCGGCCGGCTTCGTCAGGAGGCGTCGGCCGGGGACGGCACGCCGAAGAGCCTCCAGAGGATCAATTACCGAGAAGCGGCGACCAGTTGGCCATGACGCCCCTGTCCGAGCCGCCCATGTCGGAGGCGGACCCCAGCGGTCTCCCCACCGTATTAGGTCTGCCCACCGTATTAATGGACAACGAAACCCTCGACGAGTTCCTCACCGCTGCGATCGGCGAGTACCAGCTCATCACTCCCGAGGCCCCGCCCCGCTCCCCTGCTTCGCGCTCCTCCTCGGCTCCGCCGAGCGCGGCACGCTCCACATCGAGCGCGTGGTCTTCGCCCGCAACGCGCGCACCTCGGACCCGGCGGCCCGCCATGAGTTCCGCGAGGCGATCGTCCCCCGGTTCGGACCCTCGTACGAGAACGAGCACCGGGCCTGGTGGGTCGACTCACGCGACCTGCTCAAGGCCGTCCATGAGGCCGAGTCACTCGGCCTGGAGGTGCTCGGCTGGACTGCGACTTCACCACCGTACGAGGCGACAAGCCGTCCGGCCGCGCGGGCATCGAGGCGGGGCACGCCCAGCTGTTCCGTACACAGTACGCGGGGACCCGTCTGGACGCCCATGTCCGTGCCGTCCGCTTCCTGCGCTCCGACCTGGCCGCCGTCGAGGCGGAGTCCACGATCCGCGCTGCCGACGGCACCGCACTGGCCACCACTCATGCCCTGGCGGTCGTGGAACGAGCCGAAGGGGCCGAGCGTACGGCGTGGCAGATCGTCGCCTTCCACAACATGCCCCCGGCCACCTCGGTCGCACCCGAGGAGCCCCCACCATAGGGTTACCCCTATGTCTGAAATGTTCGAGAGCTGGAGTCTGCCGGCTACCGACGTGTCGCGTGATGCCTACGACTTGGCTGATCGCCTGGAGCCGGTCTTCCTCTTCAACCACAGCGTGCGCAGTTACCTCTTCGCCCGGGCGCTCGGTCAGCGGCGCGGGATCCACGCGGGCATCGACTACGACGATGAACTGCTCTTCATCGCGTGTGTGCTGCACGACATGGGGCTGACGGAGCAGGGCAATGGGCGGCAACGGTTCGAGGTCGACGGCGCCGACCTCGCCGCGGAGTTCCTGGGCCAGCGCGGCATGAGCAGGGAACGGATCGAGATCGTCTGGGACGCGATCGCCCTGCACACCAGCGGCGGCATCGCCAACCGCAAGCGGCCGGAGGTCGCCCTGGCGCAGGCCGGCATCGTCGCAGACGTGTTCGCCCTAGGCCGCGACGAACTGCCCGTCGGCTTCGCCGACAGCGTCCACCGGAGACTGCCCAGGCTCGGACTCGGTACCGAGTTGGCCGACGCCATCGTCCAGCAGGTCAAAGGCAACCAGCAAAAGCTCGTCACCGGTTCGGCCGTCTCCGACCTGGTGCGGGAAAAGGCGCCGTCGGTGTCCATGCCGACCTGGGACGAGCGGATCACCGCAGGCTGGGGAGAGTGACCACTGCGGCGCTGCGGAGGCCGGGGCGACGGGCGCCATCGCGTTGGGGCAGTCCGGTTCGCCCTGCTTCCCATTCGACGCGCTGGCCTGCACCACGCACAACTACCGTGAGTTCATGAGCGGGTTCACCGACTGGGCGCAGACCGTGGCGGACAGCAAGGACGCCACCGACTACCGCTCCCGGGTCACCGATTCCGAGAGCGCCTCCATGTGGCAGAGCCTGACCTCTCCTCCCGGCTACAAGTCCGGCTACTGCGTGGCCGTCTGCCCCGGTGGCGAAGATGTCCTGGGCCCCTACCTGGACGACCGCAAGACCTTCATGGACACCGTCCTGCGACCGCTCCAGGACAAGAAGGAAACCCTCTACGTCCTGCCGGGTTCACACGCCCAGGAATACGCCCAGCGCCGCTTCCCCCACAAACCCGTCAAGGAAGTCACCGGCGGCTGGCAGCCCCCGACGCAACACCCCGCAGCCTCCTGACCCGGCGCCCTCCGCCCGCTCACCCTGCGCAGAGGTTGTCGCTCATGTCTGCTGCCGACCGCCCACACCCCTACTCGGTCGCCAACGCTCTCGCCGTCGTCGGCGAGAGCGGGAGCGGGAGCCTGCTCGTACTGCGGGAGGTGTTCGCCGCTGTACGGCACTTCGGCCGGACAGCGGCGAACACCGGTATCGGCCGGGACGTGCCGGCCCCGCGGCAAGCCCTGCTCGCCCTGACGGAATGGGGGAACCGCCATAGTCGTCGCCGCGTTCGGGCAGGGCGTATGGCCGCGCGCCCTCACCCACCGTGCGGCTTCGGCCCTGTCGCCGGCAGGGCAGCCTCCCGGCGCCGCTGGGACAGGGGTCAACACCTCGACTTGGAATTTGAAAACCGATCGGTTTACGATGCCTGAAACCGATCGGTTTCTCATGTGGGAACGGTCTGGGTGCGATCTGGGCGCCGTCGCCGACGGCAGCCAGGGCCTCGGCAGGCAGTGAATCCACCCCTTCGATTCCGTGAGCCGTGCTCAAGGGCTCTGGCGGCGAGTGGTGCTCGCCGAGTCAGGAGGTCCACCGGCTCTTCGGCGGCCGTGGGCGCCGAGGGTTGAACGTTCTGAGGGGCGCCGGCCCGCAACGATGCCGTCCGGTCTCCTCCCGATGTGGCTGTGTTGTCGAGACCGGAGTAAGTCATGAGTGGGATTCACCCCTTCCGCGTTCTGCGCGCCAAACCTCTGTGGATCGCCAACGGCGTCATCACAGGCGTACTCGCGCTGCTGTTCACCGTGTTCTACGTCGGTGCCAACATTGATCCGGTCGATCACATGACGAAACTTCCCGTCGGTCTGGTCAACGCCGACAAGGGGGCCGCCGCCGGGGGCGAACAGATCAACCTGGGGGCGCAGATCACCGAGTCGATCAAGAAGTCCGCTGCGAGCGGGGACAAGATCGACTGGAAGGTGATGGACGAGAAGGGGGTGAAGGAGGAGCTCGGCGAGGGCAAGTTGTTCGGCGCGCTCGTCGTCCCCGCCGACTTCACCTCCTCGATCACCGCACTGACCGCCACCGCGACCACCGCGACCCCGGCCCGCCCGACGCTGACGGTGCTGACCAACCAGTCCGCCGGCAGCGTGGGCTCCAGCCTGGCTCGGGCGGCGACGACGGAGGCGGCCGAGAGCGCCTCGCTCCAGATGGGCAAGGAGTTGACCGCGCGGAACGGGGCCGGGCAGGCGAAGCTGCCTGTCGCGGCGCGCGTCCTGCTCGCCGACCCGGCCACCGTCACGGTCGAGGACGGGCACCCGCTCGACTCGCACAGCGGTCTGGGCCTGACGGCGTTCTACTACGCTCTCGTCCTGGTGGTCTGCGGCATGCTCTCCGCCAATGTCATCAACGGTCAGGTGGACCACGCCCTCGGCTACACCCACAACGACATGGGCCCGCTGCGCCTGCACCGCCCGCTGATCCGGGCGACCCGGGTGCAGACCCTCGCCATCAGCAGCACCCTCATGGCCGGCCTGTCCCTGCTGATGGGAACCCTGGTCATGGTGGGCGCGGTCGGCATCATGGGGATGGACGCCGACCACCTGCCGCTGCTGTGGCTGTACTCGGTGTGCGCCATCGCGGTCTCCGGGATCGGTGCGCTCGCTCTCCTTGCCGTCTTCGGCACGCCCGGCATGCTGGTGGTCACGCTGGTCTTCATCGGGATGGCCGTGCCGACGGCCGGCGCCACCACCCCTATCGAGGCGCTACCCGGCTTCTACCGCTTCCTCGCGGAGTTCGAGCCGCTGCGGCAGCTCACCGACGGTCTCCGCTCGATCCTCTACTACGACGCCCAGGCCGACGCGGGCCTGGCCCGGGGGTGGGTGATGATGGCAGTCGGCCTCGCGGCGGCCGCGCTGTTCGGCTTCGGCGTGACCGGTTGGTACGACCGCAAGGGACTGCATCGCATCCCGGTCGAGACGAAGCCCGAGAAGACCGCGGTCCCGGCGTAGCGGAACGTATTCACGCATCGTCCAGGACGGGAGGTGCGCACACTTCGGACTCGGCGACGGCCTTTCCCCCTCAGGGCCGTCGCCGAGCCTCTCTGCGGACTCCAACTGTCCGCTCAACTGCGCGTGGCGCCGAAAACCGTCCCGGCGCACCCTGAAAACCGATCGGTTTTCATTTCCTCCGCATGGAGTTAACCTCGCAGTATGACCACCGAAGTGAAGCCAAGTCCCCGAGCGCGGCTGCTGGAGGCGGCGGCCACGCTCACCTACCGAGACGGTGTCGGCATCGGCGTCGAGGCGCTGTGCAAGGCGGCGGGGGTGTCGAAGCGCTCCATGTACCAGCTGTTCGAGAGCAAGGACGAACTGCTGGCAGCGAGCCTGGAGGAGCGCGCCTCTGCCTACGTGGCGACCCTCCTGCCCCCGGCGGACGACGGCCGGTCACCCTGCGAGCGGATCCTGCACGTCTTCGAGCAGGTGGAGTTGCAGGCGGGTGAGCCCGACTTCCAAGGCTGCCGGTACCTGGCTGTTCAGATCGAGCTCAAGGATCAGAGCCACCCTGCGAGCCGGGTGGCCCACCGGATCAAGGCGAACCTGACGGAGTTTTTCCGTTCCGAGGCCGAACAGGGCGGGGCGAGCGACTCCGACCTGCTGGCCCGGCAGCTCAGCCTGGTCTTCGACGGTGCCAGTGCCCGTGCGGGGATCGGGGCCGACAGGCTGGCAGGGCTTATCACGCCCACTGTGACCACTCTGCTCGATGCGGCAGGCATGCGCTGACACATTCCTTGTCGAGCAGGCCCGGTGACCGACGCTCTCCGGGTTGATGCCCGTCTCCGGCAGCAGGAGCAGCTCCCATGGCTTCACGCCGTTCCTTCCCGGCAATCGGAGGGGAGCCCGATGGCCGTAAGCGTGTTGACGAGCATGCCGTGCGCGAGGAAGGCCGTCGTCTCGTTGGCATCGACGCCCAGCGCCAGATGCACGGTTTCCCAGAGCCTCAACCAGCCGGCCCGGACCAGTTCGCCGATCTGGTCATCACCCTGAGCCTCGGTGGCTGCCACGACGGCGTATCCCTGCATCTGCGTCTGGAGCGTTTCGGGGCGCGCCGAGACCAGCCGCGCGTAAGCGCTCGCCATGGCCTGGAGGGCCTGCTCGCCCTCCTCCACCCCTTGGCCGCCCTCTCGAAAGCCAGGCGGGTGTCTTCCATGTTCCGCGCCAAGGCGGCGACGAAGATCGCCTTCTTGCCCGGAAAGAGCCTGATGAGATACGGCTGCGTGACACCGACCCGCTTGGCGATCGCCTCGGTAGAGGTGCCGTAGTAGCCCTTGAGCGCGAACTCGGCGATCGCCGCGCGGATGACGCTCTCGCGTCTCTCCTGCGCACTCATCCTGTTGCTGCGCATGACGACCTCGCTCCGCACGGTCTTCGCCGAAATCGGCAGCCACCGCGAAGCTCCCGCACCGTACGGCGGGCAGCGACCTGAGTGCAGCTGGTGACATGGCGTGGATCCGATTGATGGTTGACCTTGCGCATGGAAACCGATCGGTTTACCGTAGATGAAACCGGTCGGTTTCTCAATGAGTCCGGGAGCTGGGGCGCGGTCACGGCTCTTCCGGGCGGGCCGTACCCGAATCACCTGTCCGCAGTTCACACATAGGGGAGCCGGCGAGATGCCCAGCCCAGAGTCACGTCCCACGATTCACATTCCAGGGACCACCAGTCACACCATCGTCCCGCGCGCGGGACGCCATGGCCGCGAGGGAACGCTGCGCTACCTCAAAGCGGGCAGCGGCGCTCCCGTGGTCCTGCTGCACACCGTGCGCACGCAGGCCGAGCACTTCCGCTCCCTCATCCCCCTGATCGCGGACCAGTACACCGTGTACGCCCTCGACCTGCCGGGGATGGGCTACTCCGAGATCGTGCCCGGTGCGTCGTACGACGAGCCGGCCATGCGCGCGGGCGTCAAGCGGCTCCTCACCGAACTCGACCTCCACGACGTGACCCTGGTCGGGGAGTCCATGGGGGCGGTGCTCGCCCTGACCACCGCGGCCGACCTGCCCGAGCGGGTACGCCGCGTCGTCGCGGTGAACACGTACGACTTCCCCGGTGGGATCGCCCGGTCGAGTCTTCTCGCCCGTGTGGTGGTCGGCGGTGTTCTCACTCCGGGGGTGGGCCCGGTGGTCGCCGGGGTGGAGCCCAAGGCCGCCTTCCGCAGGATCCTGCAGGGCGGCGTGGGTGACAAGGCCGCTCTGCGGGAGGACTACCTGGACGAGCTCCTCCAGGTGGGCAGGCGTCCCGGCTACCCGGCCGTTGCCCGGGCCGTGTACCAGAACCTGCCCAGCCTCATCGCGGCCCGCTCGCGCTACCCCGAGGCCAAGGCCCCCATCCACCTCGTCTACGGGGAGAAGGACTGGTCCCGGCGGTCGGACCGGGAAGCCAACAAGCAGCTGCTGCCAGCCTCCCATTTCACGCAGGTGCCGGGAGCAGGCCACTTCATCGCTCTGGAACGGCCCGACGTCCTGGCCGACCTGTTGAACGCGGTGGCGTGACCGCCCGACGTCCTGGCACACAAAGGAGCAGCACATGACCGAGATCCAGATCGAGTTCGAAGTTCCGGCTCGTGGTTCTACGTCACCGGCGTCGTCGCCTCGGCGTAACGCACTGCAGAACCTCGTCATGGTTCTTCGCTTCCCGGCCAAGGACTCGGCGGACGGCAGGCGCCCGATCTGGTGAGCGCCGTTACGGCCTCCTTGCGGCCACGTCAGCAGGCGGCCTGGCGGAAGGGCACGCAGGAGGCGCCGATGCTCCGTCGGTCAGTTCGGCGGCGGCCCGGGCGGCCACCTGCTCGCGCAGGACGAGGTTGCCGTGCCGGTCGCTACGCCAGGCCAGTACGACGGGGACAACTGCTCAAGCGACTTGCATGAGGAAACCGATCGGTTTACGATGGTGAAACTGATCGGTTTCCAATTTCCTGGAGGTAGTCGTGACAGCAATCAAGGGCGCCAACGTCTTCGTCACCGGAGGCAGCCGGGGTATCGGCAAGGTGCTGGTCGAGGAGCTCTACGCGCGCGGTGCCGGCAAGGTCTACGCCACGGCCCGTGACCCGCGCTCGGTGACGCACCCCGATGCCGTTCCGGTGGCGCTCGACGTCACCGACCCGGCATCCGTGGCAGCCGCCGCCGAGCAGGCCCAGGACGTCACCATCCTGATCAACAACGCCGGCGCCTCCGTCGGCGCCTCGTACCTCGCCTCCCCGATGGACGACGTGCGCCGGGACCTGGAGACCAACTTCTACGGGCCGCTGCTGGTCACCCGGGCCTTCGCGCCGATCATCGAGCGCAACGGCGGGGGCCACATCCTCAACGTCCACTCCGCCCTGTCCTGGCTGGCCGACGGCACGCCCTACAGCGCCTCCAAGGCCGCCCTGTGGTCGCAGACCAACTCTCTGCGGCTGGAGTTGCAGCCGCGCGGCATCGCGGTGACCGGGCTCCACGTGGCCTACGTGGACACCGACATGACGTCGGGCATCGACGCGCCCAAGGCAGACCCCCGCGACGTCGCCGTGGCCGCGCTCGACGGCATCGAGGCGGGGGCGCACGAGGTACTGGCCGACGACATCACCCGCTGGGTCAAGTCCCAGCTGTCCGCCGACCTCGAAGCCATGTACGCCCAGCTGAAGCAGTAGCACGCACGTATTTCAAGGAGCTCCTCGTAGAAAGTTCGCTCACCCACCGCTTCGTCGACGTGAACGGGGTCAGGCTGCACATCGCCGAGCAGGGGCAGGGGCCGCTGGTCCTGCTGCTGCACGGCTGGCCGGAGAGCTGGTACTCCTGGCGTCACCAGTTCGGGGCGCTGGCGGCGGCCGGGTACCGGGTCGTCGCCCCCGACCAGCGCGGCTACGCCCGCAGCGAGCAGCCGCCGGACGTCACCTCCTACACCCTGCTCCACCTCGTCGGCGACGTGATCGCCCTGATCGAGGAGCTGGGGGAGGAGCAGGCGGTAGCCGTGGGTCACGACTGGGGTGCACCCGTCGCGTGGACCGCGGCGATGCTGCGCCCGGACAAGGTGCGCGCGGTGGCCGGGCTCAGTATTCCGCCCATCCTGCCCGGCGGGATGGTCCCGCCCTCGATCACCCGCACCCTGTACGGCGAGGGCTTCTACCAGGTCTACTTCCAGCAGCCGGGAGTCGCTGACGCGGAGTTCGCCAAGGACATCCCGGACTCCTTGCGCCGCCTCCTGGTCGGCGCCTCGGGTGACAACCCGCTCGGCAGGGAGCCCCGCCCGTTGGTCGTACCCGACGGTCTGGGCCTCCTGGACACCATGCCGGAGTCGCCCGCTCTCCCGGCCTGGCTGACGGAGGAGGACATTCAGGTGTACGCCGAGGACTTCGCCCTGCACGGCGAGCAGGCGTTCACCGGAGCCTTCAACTGGTACCGGAACATCGAACGCAACAACGAACTGCTCGCGCCCTTCCGGGGGCGCGGGATCGACGTCCCCGCGCTGTACGTGGTGGGAGACCGCATTCTCTACACCGGCAACGGCGCGGTGGGACGCATCGTCATGGCTGCCGCGGCCCGCCATCTCACCCCGGTCACCCTGGAGTTGGGTGGCAAGAGCCCCGCTGTCGTCGAACCCGGAGTCGACCTCGCTGCCGCCGCACGCCGCATCGCCTGGGGTAAGTACACCAACGCCGGCCAGACCTGTGTCGCACCCGACTACGTGCTCGCGGTCGGTGAGGCGGGCGCCGACATCGAGTCGCACCTGATCGAGGCGATCCGTGAGATGTACGGTGCCGACCCGGCCCGGAGCGAGGACTTCGGCCGCATCATCAACGAGCGCCACTTCGATCGGCTGGCCGGCCTCCTGGGGGACGGCCGTACTGTCACCGGTGGCGACCACGACCGTGCCACCCGCTACATAGCCCCCACGGTGCTGGCCGACGTCGACCTCGATTCCGCCGTGATGAGCGATGGGATCTTCGGCCCATCCTGCCGATCATCCGCGTCCCCGACCTGGACGCGGCGATCTCCTTCATCAACGAGCGGGACAAGCCGCTGGCTCTGTACGCCTTCACCGCGTCCAAGCGCTCCAAGCGGCGCCTGACGTCGGAGACCTCCTCGGGCGGCCTGGCCTTCGGCGTCCCGACCGCCCACCTCGCCGTGCTCGGCCTGCCCTTCGGCGGCGTCGGCGAGAGCGGCATGGGCAGCGACCACGGCTCGTACTCCCTGGACACCTTCAGCCACACGAAGGCCGTCCTTGACAAGCCCCTCAAGCCGGACACCCTGAGCGTTACCTATCCGCCCTACACCCGCCGCAAGGACCGCATTCTGCGACGGATCACGTGAGCAGGAGCAGCGACGTCTCCCGGGGCTTCATGCGGAGCGGGGACACGCTTCCGCGCTCGCGGACCGTCGCTGCGCTGAACTGCGGCTTTGCATGCGACTTCACGGGTAGCGCATCACTAGTGACCCAGGTCACGCAAAATGCGTCTCGCAATTTGAGACGCCTGGGGTCTGAGGTGCTAAGGCGACCCGTGGGTGGTGTGTTGCTGCGCGCTTTCCCGCGACTTAGGGCACGCGGAGGGCCCGCCACCTCTGGATTGGATTAGACAACAAGCAAACCCCAGGCCATTGACCTGGGGTTTCAATCTGGAGCGGGTGACGAGAATCGAACTCGCGCTCTCAGCTTGGGAAGCGACGGCGCTTGACTGGCTCCAGCCCTCATGGGTGCGAAGATGCACTGTGCCGAAGTTGCTGTTTCGGTCGGATCGCATCTCTGTTGACCGAGGTCGACCGCCCTTACGGGCACGTCAAGGGCACGGAGCCGCGGATGCCGTTTCTCGGAGTTCGTCCTCGGTCGTCGGCCGCGAGTCGGACTCGTGCTTTGCAGGGGCCGTCCCGACAGCCCGGCGTCAGAAGCTCGTGCAGGACGAAGCGAGGTCCCTCAGCCATGGCGGGCCGCAGGCCGTGGTGCCTGCGGCCCCGCTCGGGCGTTGGGGTCAGGACGGGTCGCCGTACTGGAGGCCGCGTCCGTTGGTGCCGACATAGACCCGGCCGTAGGTGTCGGGGTCGCCGGAGATGACGCCGACGCCGCCGATGCTGCCCCACTGGTGGGCGTCGTCGTTGACGCGGAGCCAGGTGGCGCCCTTGTCGGTGGAGCGGAAGACTCCGGTGACGTTCTTGACGGTGCCGATCAGGTACAGGGCCTGGTAGGAGGCGCGCGGCGCGGCCTTGCCGAAGCCGAGGGCCGAGGCGGACTGCACGGCCCTCAGCGTGGTGAAGGTGCGGCCGCCGTCGGTGGAGTGCAGCAGCCCCTTGGCACCGCCGGCGATCCACAGGTCTCCGGCGATGCCGGGGACGGCCGTGAGCTCGCCGCCGGGCAGGTTGGTGGCGCGGGCGGTGAAGGTCGCGCCGCCGTCGGTGCTGGCGTAGAGCGTGCCGCCGGACAGTGAGTAGAAGGTCCTGGCCGAGGAGCGGTCGGCGACGACCACGGCGTCGGTGCCCAGGCCGCTGACCTTCGACCAGCTCGCCCCCTTGTCGGTCGAGCGGTACGGGGCCTGACCGGCCTGGGTCCAGACGATGGTGGAGCCGTCCGCCGCGAGCGCGACATGGCCGGTGTCGGCGCTGTCCACCGGCTCCGCCTTGAAGCCGGTCCAGCTGGTGCCGCCGTCGGTGGAGTAGGCGCCGTCCTTCTCGCCGCCACGGCCGACGCGGACCATCAGCGCGGGGTTGGACTGGGCGAAGTCGATGTCGGTGCTGTTGGTCATCATCGGGTTCTTCAGTCGCCCGGCGGGCACCTTGGTCAGGGAGTCGTGGCGGAAACCGCCCAGGTCGCCCATGGCGGTGACGACGGTGGCGCCGCCGGGCGGGGCGATCGCGTCCAGCAGCGCGGTCTCCTCCAGCCCCCGGGACCCCACGGTCCAGTGGCTGGTGCCGCCGCTGTCGGTGGCGGTGGCGTCCTTGCTGCGCCAGATGCCGCTGCCGGTGCCGTACAGCACGTGCCCGGAGTTGAAGGGGTCGATGGCCAGGGCGGTCATCCAGTGCCCGGTGCCGGTACCGACGTAAGGAGCGGCGGAGGCGTCCCGCACCGACTTCTCGGCCAGTGCCTTCCAGGTCCTGCCGCCGTCGGTGGTCCGGTAGATCTCGTCCTCGGGCCACCAGCGGTCGAGGGTGGTGACCATCACCGTGGACGGCTTCCGCGGGTCGACGGCCAGACCGGAGAACCCGTAGCTGCCCTGGGACGGGGAGACGTTCTTCCACGCCCCGCCGGCCGGCGTGTACTTCCACACCGAACCCGCCGTCACGCCGTTGGGCCCGAGGGCGTTGGTGTATGTCAGGTACAACGAGCCGTCACCGGAGAGCACGCCGTGCTGCGGCATCTGGCCGGTGGGCTGCCCGGAGACGGCCTGCCAGGTGCTGCCGCCGTCGGTGGAGCGGTAGAGGGAGGTGGACTTGTCGGCGACGCCGACGTAGATCGTCTTGCTGTCGGCCGGGCCGTACGTCACGAACGAGATGCCCGCGCCGCTGCTCGCCCCGTCCTTGACGGGGAACGAGGAGACCTGGCTCCATGTCGCGCCGTGGTCGGTGCTGCGCCACAGGCCGTTCTTGCGGGTGCCCAGCAGCAGGGTGCCGTTGTCCGCGGGGTTGATCGCCAGCCGTTCGCCCGCCCCGCGGCCGTCCTCGTTGCCGCCCAGCTTGAAGGGCAGATTGGTGCGCTTGAAGGTGTGGCCCCGGTCGGTGGAACGCAGGATCGCGCCGTTACCGGCCCACTCGTTGGTGTAGGTGCCCGCCGCGAGGTAGAGCCGCTTGGGGTCGATGGGGTCGGTGGCCAGCGCATCGATGCCCAGCAGGTTCCAGTCCTTCTCGCCGATCCAGTCGGTCAGCGGGATCCACTGCTCGGCCGCGGTGTCCCAGCGGTAGGCGCCGCCCATGTCGGTGCGCGCGTACAGCAGACCCTTCTCCCGCTGGTTGAACACCAGCCCGGTGACGTAACCGCCGCCCACCACCTGGGCGTTCTTCCACACATATGGTCCGGCCGCGGCCGTGATCTGCGCCCCGCCGTCCCCGGCCGTCTGGGTCTCGGCCGTTTTCACCAGCTTCCACTGCTGGTTGGTGCTGCCCTTGCCGGGATACTGGATGACTGCCCCGCCGTCGGAAGTGGAGCCTCCGGAGACGTCCAGGACCTGGCCGCTCCTGCGGGAGGTGAAGGTGACGGCGTCGGAACCGCTCACATCGTCGATCCGCCACTCCTGGGAGGTGGAGGAGCTGTCGGTCTGCTGCTCGGCGGCAGCCGCCTGGGCGGTCGAATTGCCCGCTATGCCCAGCACTTTGCCGCTGTTGCGGTTCACCAGCTCGTAGTAGCCGTCCCCGGCGGGTCTCAGCTTCCACTGCTGGTTGGCGGTGTTCTGGTCGGTCCACTGCTGGATGCGGGTGCCGTCGGCGGTGGAGAAGGCGTTGACGTCCAGCACCTTGCCGCTGCGTACGGAGACCAGCCGGTAGTAGGCATTGCCGTCGACCGTCGCGGCCTGCGAGTCCTCCTGCGCGAACAGGAGATACGGCAGGACGATGGCGGGTACGCCGAGCAGCAGGCCGGTCGCGGTCCAGCGACGGCGATGACGCCCGTGGCGCCCGCCGTTCGTGGGGTTGTTCATGGGGAGGCGTTCTCCTTGCATACCGTTCACCAGACGAAGGGGGATCCAGCTACCGATTGGCCGGATCCGACTCCTTGTGGTCACAGGCCACGCAAAGGGTTGCCTTGAGCCGGGAACTTGTTCAGGTCACCTCGTGGTGCGGCAGGCATTGATCAGAGGCCGGGTGACGCTGGTGCCCGTCGTTCGTGTACGGCCGACCGACCCCCGCCGATCGGCGGGGTGGTGGGAGCCGACCGGCGGGGCAACTCCCGTAGCCTGTCGGATGGTTGACCGCGCCCCCGCCTCGGCAACGTTGTCCCAGTGACTGAGATCGAAAGCGCCAAGAAGGCGCCTCCGCGTTCCTTACCCGCACCCGAGTCCGCCACGGCGACGGAACGCCCAGCGCCGATGGCACGGCTGGTCGGGCTGGACCTCGCCCGTGCACTGGCCGTGTTCGGAATGTTCGCCGTGCACGTCGGCCCCTTCCCCACGCCCGGGGGCGGCGTCGGCGACTGGATTCTGGGTCTGGCGAGTGGCCGGGTTTCGGCGCTGTTCGCCAAGCGGAGGCAGACTTCGGTGACGTTCTGCGCACAGCGACGCGGGTCCTCGGTCCGGATCACGAGAACACGTTGACCGCTCGCCACGAATTGGTCCGGATCCGCCTTCAGCGGGGAGACGTCGAGGGCGCGCACACGGAGTTCTCGAGACTCGTTCCGCATCTGACCGTCGTCCTGGGCCCCGAGCATTCGACCACCCTCGCGGCGCGCCACGAACTCGCCGGAGCGCTGCGTGGCCGAGGAAGCCTCACCGAGGCCCGCAGCTCGTTCGAGCAACTGCTCCACGACATGGCGAACGCGCTGGACGACGCCTCTCCCACCACGCTCACCGCCCGCCACGAACTGGCGGACCTGCTGCTCGAACTCGGCGAGGTCGAGCAGGCCTTCGACGAGTTCGAGGCGACTCTCCGCCTGGAAGGACAGACGCTGGGCCACGACCATCCGAGCACGCTGGTCACCCGGCACAACGTCTGCTACGCGTTTCTGCGTCTCGGTCGGTTCGACGAGGCGGAGGCAGAGCTGCGCGACATCCACGCGACGTGGGCCCGTATCGCCCCCCGAGGGCACACGTCCTCCCACCGGGCCCGGGGCACTCTCGCTGGGTTGCTCGCCGCGACGGGAAGGCCCGCCGAGGCCGAGGAACATTTCCGTGCTGCGGCCGAGGCATTGGCAGCAGCGCTTGGTCCCCCTCACCCTGAGACGGTCGACGCCCGCCTGGGCCACGCCGACACCCTTCGTCTGCTCGACAGACACGCCGAGGCCCAGGCCGTGCTGCAGTGTCGTCCTCTGTCCTCGCCTCCCACGGCACCGGCCATCCCAGTCTGCTCTCGGTGCGCCGGCACCTGGCGGACGTGCACTTCGAGCTGGAGCAGGACACCGCCGCCGAGCATCAGCTGCGGCTCTTGGCTGAGGCGCAGAGCGACGTTCTGGGCGCGGGGCACCCTGACACCTTGAGAACCCTCAGTCAGGCGGCGGCGGTCGCTCTCCGTCAGGGCCGGGTCGGCCTAGCCGTTCCTGGTTCATCGCCTACGCGAAGCCCGGAGACCATCCCGCACCGCGGTGGTCGTGGCTGTGATCGTCGGAGACGGTGGGACTGACAAGGGCGGCATCGATGGCGACGGCTTGGCCGCCCCCCCCCATCGCGAGGATGTGATGAAGGCGGTCCTTGACCACTGAAGGCGCTCGACGGGCATACGTCACCCTGGTACATGGACTATGCTTGGTACATGTCCATGAAGCGCACAAACGTCTACGCCGACCCCGAGGACCTGGCGATCATCAAGGAGGCGGCCAAGCGGCGGGGCATAAGCGAGGCCGAAATCATCCGTCAGGGGATTCACCTCGCGGCGATGGCGAACCGGGTCTGGGACGAACCGTTGTTCTCGCGGACGTTCGAGGGGCCCGGGCGGACGCCGTCCAAGACTGAGGTCCGTGACACGGTCGCCGACGCGGTCCGCCGCGAGACGGACTCCGGAACTGCCGCGTGATCATCGTCATCGCTGATACATCCGGCCTCCTGGCCGCTCTCGACTCGACCCACCCGGAGCATAGGGGCGCGAGCGAGTCGATCATGGCGGCCGGTCTCCTGATCATGTCCCCGCTCCTATTGGCGGAACTTGATCACGTGGCCACGCGTGAGTTGGGGCGCGAGGCCGCCCTGAGCGCGGTCGACGACCTGCGGCGCTGGATGAGCCGGGGTCGTGTCGTGATGCCGGAGATCACGGAGGACCACTTGGGTGCCGCCCAGTCCGTCCGAGTCCGCTACTGCGGGCTCGACCTGGACCTCGCCGACGCGGTGAACGTGGCGCTTGCGGCCGACTACGACACTGATGCGATCCTCACCCTCGACCGACGGGACTTCCGGGCCGTACGACCATTGGGCCGCCACAAGGCGTTTCGGGTACTCCCGGACGACCTTCCGCTCTGACGTGAGATCCTCGGCGGCCAAGCGCCTGCGCCCGCAAGGAGTTGTGCCCCCTCTTGTCGAGATGAGCGGTGGGCGTCCGGCGCCGTTCGGGACGGGCAGGCTGAGTGCTCTCACCGCGCGAACCTGCTGATGGTTGACATGAAGTCGCAGGTCAGCGCCGTGCTGCAACGTGAGCGGGCTGCACCCGCAAGGCACTCGTGCCCTCCGCGTGCCCAATCTTCGAGCGCGACACGTGCCAGGAAACGCGGGAGAGCCTCGCTCGCGCAACAGCCCCAGGCCACTGACCTGGGGCTTTGTATGGAGCGGGTGACGAGAATCGAACTCGCGCTCTCAGCTTGGGAAGCTGCGTCACTCTGGGGCTCGTTGGGGCGCTGACCTGGATGAATGGTCGGAAGCAGGTGTCGTCGGGCGCGGCTGCTTTCACCGTGATTCCCCGCTGTTCCCCGCTCGATCTGGTGCGCTTGTGGTGTACTACTGAGGTTGAACTCGCTATGGCGGGTGGGGATCTGACGTTTCATGATTGTTGCGGTATGCCGGAGGTATGCGGTATGCGCAGGGCGGTG
>NZ_JBSFUU010000059.1:0-61146 GCF_053591955.1 Streptomyces sp. NPDC002845
GCGCGAGCAACCCAAAACCACCCGCACCCCCCACCCCCCCCCACAACCCCCCGACCCGCCACCCCCCCCCGCCGCCGCCCCCCCCGCCGCCCAGCTGCAGCAGCTCGACCCCTCGCGCCTCAGCCCCTCGGAGGTGATCCGCTGGCTGGAGATCACGATCAGCACCGAACGCCAGGTCTAGGGCATGGTCATGGTCGAGACCGCCGCCCGTTCTCCGCGAACACGGAGATGGCAGACGCCCGGCTGATCGACACGCTCGGCGGGGTGGGAAGCAGGCCCTGGCCGCGCTCCAGCAAGCCCGCGCCGAAGTACGCGCGCATGTCTGGCAGTTGGCCAGGCCAGCGGGCGCCCGACGCGGGCGGGCAGGTCACCGTGGACCTCGACGGCGTCCTCGTGATCGCGCACTCCGAGAAACAGGACGCCGTCGCGACCTGGAAGAAGACGTTCGGGCACCACCCGCTGACGGGGTTTGTCGACCATGGCCGCAGCGGGTCCGGAGAACCGGTCGTGGCCCTGCTGCGGCCCGGCAACGCCGGCTCCAACACTGCCGCCGAACACATCAAGGCCGCGAAGCCGGCCCTGGCCCAGTTGCCCAAGACCTACCGCCGCGGGCGCCGGAAGCTGATCCGCTCCGAGTCCGGCGGCGGCACGCACGAGTTCGTCAACTGGCTGTCCGCCAGGGGCCGGTGGCGTCGTACTCGGTCGGGATGACCATCACCGACGCCATCCACCAGGCCGTCCTGAAGATCCCCGCTGCCGCGTGGACGGTGGCCATCGAACCCGGTGGCGGGATCCGCGACGGCACCTGGGCGGCCGAACTCGACGGAGACTGCCTGAAAGGCCGGCCCAAGGGGATACGGTTGATCGTCCGCAAGGAACGGCCGTACCCCGGTGCCCAGTTGCGCTTCACCGACGCCGACGGGATGCGCCTGACGTGCTTCGCCACCAACACCAAGCACAACCCGATCGCCGCGTTGGAGCTGCGTCACCGCCAGCGCGCGGGGGCCGAGGACCGTATCCGCGCCGCCCGCACCACCGGCCTGCGCAACCTCCCCCTGCACGACGCCGCACAGAACCAGATCTGGCTGGAGATCATCCAGACCGCCCTCGACCTGCTCGCCTGGAATCCCATGCTCGCCCTGACGGGCAAGTCCCGCCAGTGGGAGCCCCGCCGCCTGCGCTGCGGCTGTTCTCCGCCGCCGTGCCCAGTTCGTCACCACCGGATGACGCCGCATCCTCCGACTCGCCCGGCACTGGCCATGGACCGGTGTGATCACCGATGCCCTGTCACGGCTTGAAGCCCTGCCGAACCCAGGCTGACCAGCGACTTCCCGTCCCTACGAGCAGCACCACCGCCCGGAGCGTGGAACCCGGCGCCCACCCGGCGCGACAGGCCGGGCCACCAGCATGCCCACCCGCAGAAATCCCCACCCCGAACAAGCAGAAAGGGTCCGTCAGCAAGCTGACGGACCCTCATGCAGGATCGAGGTTAAGGCGAACCTCGCCGTATTATCTTGCGCTCTGTAAATTCCAGGTAACTCATTCCCTGTTCAAGAAATTTGAGTCAACGTCAGAGAATGATGAGACCGTCTGTTCACGCGCTGGCCAATCCCGGACGTACTTTTCGACTTCTCAGGGCCACGGAACCTGTCATACTGTTATGGAGCAGCAAACAGGGCCGCGAACGACCGGACTGGCCAGTACATGGAAATGGCATCAAGGTTGCCATTTCCGCGGAGGGCCACGGGGGCGGTTCCCGCCATCGCATCCCCTCGGCGAGACTCGGTCCTACCGACTTTGACGCATCACGTCGGAGCGGTTGCATCCCATTGCGCACCCGGGGCGACGGGTGGGGTCAGAGGCCTCCCGTTGCCGCGAGCGCGGTCTGCGCTGCCCGGGTTGCCCACCACCTGCCCCAAGGCCCGTACAGCTCGGATCGCGTTTTGTCATACCCATGGCACTCGGATCCGTGGCGGTTCCCGACAACAGCGCTCGCGCATACGCAGTGAGGCATCGCATGCAGAAGCTCGAAGACCTCCCGTCCGTGAGGTTCAGTGACGGATTCGGCGGATCGCTGGCCTTCAAACGTGACCCGCTGGCCTTCCTGTCGCGCAGCCGGGAGCGGTACGGCGACATATTCCGTTGCCGTCCGTTCGGGGTGCCGATGGTGATGGTCAATCACCCGTACGAAGCGCTATCACTCCACCGCGGACGGCGGCGTGGAGCGACCGGAGGAATACCTCGAAGCACAGCTCATGGAGGCCGAACGATGACCATGGCCCCCCGTCCGGGCACCGTTGACGCCTGGGAACTCCTGCGCCGCGCCCGCGAGGTGACCGGCCCCGTGCTCCGGAAGACGGTCGCCCGGCTGCCCGAGCCGGTCCGGACGGTGGCGTGCTACCACTTCGGCTGGCGGGACGCGGTCGGTGATCCGGCGCAGGGCGACTGGGGCAAGGGGATACGTGGCGCCCTGGCGCTGGCGAGCGCGCAGGTGTGCGGCCGGCCCGCCGCACTGGCGGTGCGTGCGGCGGTTGCTGTGGAACGCGTACACAATTTCTCGCTGCTGCATGACGATCTGATGGACAACGACCACATTCGCAGGGGCCGTCCCACAGCCTGGTCACTCTTCGGCGACGCCCAGGCGATCCTTGCGGGAGACGCGCTGTTGGCCACGGCTCAGCGCGCTGATCACCGACCACGATTCCGAGCTCACCCCAGCCGTTGTCCGGGAGCTGACCGACGCTCTGGTCGGTCTGCTCGAAGGCCAGGGTGACGACCTGGCCTTCGAGACGCGCACCGATCTCCGGCTGGAGGACTGCCTGCGGATGGCCTCCGGCAAAACGGCATCCCTGCTCGCCGGCGCGTGCGCACTGGGCGCGATGGCGGTGAACGCCAGGCCGGGCCGGATCAGTGGAATGCGCGCGTTCGGACACCACGTCGGCCTGGCTTTTCAGCTCACCGACGACCTCCTGGGCACCTGGGGCGACAGCGGGATCTCGGGGAGGTCCGTCGGTACGGACCTGCATCGGCGCAAGAAGTCGTTCCCGGTGGTGGCGGCGCTGTCCAGCGGCACACATGCCGGACGGCGGCTGGCCGAGCTGTACGGCCGTCCGCAACCTCTGTCGGACACCGAGACACGACAGGCGGCCGTCCTGATAGAGGCCGCAGGGGGACTGTGGCGGACGCAGCGGGAGACCGTACGTCAGCATGCTCTCGCTCTCGCTCTCGACCGACTGGCCTCGGTGTCCCCTGAGCCGGACGGGGAGCGGATGCTGGTAACCATCGCCGATCTGGCCATGAACCGTCGGATGTAGGTCCACGTGACGCGGCCGGGACGGCATCGCGCCGGTTCGGTTTCGGTGCCGCCCGGGTCTGTGGTTGTGTTCCGGCTTCCGGGTGGAGCGGCCGCCGCCCTGGCCCTGTGATGCTGCCCGCGCTACTGGACAACCCCCGCCCACGCAAGCCCGCCGAGCGGGAAACGGAACGCTCTGGAAATGCAGAAGTCCAGCTGGAGTACCAGGCGTCGCCACAACGGTTCTGTCGGAGACCGAAGGTGATCTCCAGTAACTTTCTGGAATCATTCCTGTTCGCCCCGTTGACTCCCCGTGCACCCCCTCTTAAGGTCACGCCAATATTTCGACCATGTGACGACATTTCGAACGGTTGAAAGGCAAGTGCCCTGCGCATCACCGGAATCAGCACACACGTGGCCGGAACGCCGTGGCGCAGCCTGACGTACGTACAGGTGCACACCGGCAGAGGGATCACGAGAGTCGGCGAGCCCTGGATGCCGGGCCGCACCGACGTACTGATCGGCGATCTGCGGGGCACCGAGGCGCCTGGGCACCGACTCAAGCAACGTGCCGGGCGACCTGACCCTCAATCATTTCAGCGAGATCCGCTGGGCTGTTCACTCCCCTTGAACCATGTGCACCAAGACCCCCGACGACCTCGGCGGCTACGTGCGGATCCACGAGGTCGCCGAACTGATCCGCCGCGGCGCACCGCTCCACCTGAAGTTCGGTCTGTCCAGGGCGCCCGGGATCTATCCGTACGGCGCCCATCTGCGGGACCTGACCCTGGACGAACGCCCGCGAGCGGGTACGGCGCTTTCATTCCCTCTCGGCCTGCTCGCCGGCGGCCCGGCCCGCTCCACCGCTTCCCCGCCGACGTCTGATACGCCGTCGTCCTCTCAACGACGAGAAGAACAAGGAAAGATCACCATGCGCAACCGAAGAGCCGTCCTCGCCGCCATCGCCGGAGCCGCCTCGCTCGCCCTCACCTTGTCCGCCTGCGGTCAGAACGGCGGGGGCAGCTCCCAGGGCAGCTCCCAGGGCGGCACCATCGGTATCGCCATGCCGACTCAGGCTTCCGAGCGCTGGCTCACCGACGGCAAGAGCGTCGTCGAGGACCTGCAGGCCAAGGGGTACGAAACCAAGCTGGTCTACGGCGAGGACGACCCGGAGACCCAAGTCTCACAGATCGAGAACCTGATCAACCAGGGCGTCGATGCACTGATCATCGCGGCCATCGACAACAAGTCGCTGAACGGCGTGCTCCAACAGGCCGCCGACGCGGACATCCCGGTGATCTCCTACGACCGGCTCATCCTCGGCACCAAGAACGTCGACTACTACGTCTCCTTCGACAACGAGCAGGTCGGCCGGCTCCAGGCCCACTACATCATCGACAAGCTCGGCCTGGAGGACGGCAAGGGGCCGTTCAACATCGAGCTGTTCGCCGGCTCTCCCGACGACAACAACACCAAATACTTCTTCGACGGCGCGATGGATCTCCTGCGGCCATTCCTGGACAGCAAGCAGTTGGTCGTCCAGTCCGGCCAGACCAAACTCAACCAGATCACCACCCTGCGCTGGGACGGGCCCACCGCGCAGAAGCGCATGAACGGCATCCTCTCCGCGTCGTACCGGAGCGTCAACGTCGACGCGGTCCTGTCGCCGTACGACGGCATCTCCCTCGGCATCCTGTCCGCGCTGAAGTCGGACGGCTACGGTTCCGGCAGCAAGCCCCTCCCGGTCATCACCGGTCAGGACGCCGAACTGGCGTCGGTGAGGTCAATCATCGCGGGAGAGCAGTCGCAGACCGTCTACAAGGACCTCCGCCAGCTCGCCGAGGTCGCCTCAGGCATGGCCGACGACATACTCGACGGCAAGACGCCGAGGATAAACAACAGAAGGTCCTACAACAACGGCGCCAAGGCCGTGCCCGCCTATTTGCTGCAGCCAAAGAGCGTCGACAAGACCAACTACGAGCATGTTCTGGTCGCGGGCGGCTACTACACCGCCGCCGAGCTCAAGTAGCCGCACGATCATGGCGGAACCCCTCTCGCCCCGAGCGTGATCCTGGTGGTCAGCCTGCTGACTCACACGCGGACGTCGGCCCGTGGGTACGCGACGGTTCTCGTCGGCGGCTGAACTGCGCCGTCCTGAGGGAACTCGCCCGCACCGGCGGAACAGTACGAGAAGAGCGCCGGTCGCGCGGCGGCACACTTCTGCTCCGGGAGCTCCAACGGCCCGCGAACCACGCCTGCGTCGGTCGGGGTTCGCGGGCCGTCCGCTCGGTTACTGGCTCCGGGTGAAGCTGCCCGTGTCGACCTTGGTGAGGCGTCGAGCCTGACGAGGTGTTTCCGCTTGGCGCGGGTGCCTTCGATGTTCTTCGGCAGCGGTTCGTGGGCGGGGCTTCGCAGACGTTACGGGGCCGCAGGGGGCCGGTTACACCTTGTTGAAGACGGCGTGTTCGAGATGGGTCTCGGCCCTGCCCGCAACCGGCTCTGCACTTCCTCGATTTGTGTGCGGAGGTCGTCGGTCAGGGCCCGGCCGGCGTCCTGCTGGACATCGAGTGCGTCGAGCAGAAGCTGGACGGTCACGCGCTCACCCTGGCCCGCGCCCGCTTCCGGACCGACGCCGACGGCGAGATCCTCAACCGCCTCGATCTCCAGCTGGACTTCATCCCGATCGTCCACGTCCCGAACACGATCAACGGTGCCGAGCACTACGGCCAGTCCAGCCTGCTGTCCGCCGCACAGCTCCTCGACGACCTCGCCGCGGCCGACACCGACAGCCAGCGCGCCTCGGCGACGACGGGCTCACCGATCATCGCGCAGTGCGCGACGAGCCTGGGGCGCCGGCTTCTCCAGGGGCTCACGCACGGCGGGTTGCGCGCTGGCCAACACGGCCCCGAGCCGGTTGATGGCCTCGACTGGGCCGTCTCCACATTTGGGTACGACGGTCGCCTCCTCGCCGAGGACGGCGCGGGCAGCCGCTTCCGCTGAGCGTGGACGAACTGTGCTCGCGCTTCAACTACTGCGGGAGTCCGGCTGGATCGTGAGGAGTGTCCGGGCCGAATTGTCGTTCACCACAATCCTGCATGCGCCTCCGGCGGCGGATGCAACCCCCGGCCCTCGTCACTGGCCTACCCTTCCGTCGACGCACTCGCGCAACAGGTCGGCGTGCCCGCAGTGACGGGCATACTCCTCGATCCTGTGCACCATCAGCTCTCGAACTGCGATCCCGTCCTTCCCCAGACGCTCGCTCAGATCCGGGTGCTCGGCCAGCGCGGCGTCGGTCGCGGCCTGCTCGCGCTCCAGAGCGGAGTACGCAGCGTCGACCTCGGCCTGCTCGGCGACAGCTCCGTCGAAGTCCGCGTCATCCTCGCCGTACAGCTTCGGCAGCGGATCACCGTCGCTGATCCAGTTGCGCCAGTCCCGTTCCACCTCGACGAGGTGCCGAAGCAGGCCGAGCAGCGACATCGTCGACGGCGGAACCGACCGACGGGCCAGTTGCTCCGCATCCAGGCCCTCGCACTTCATCCGCAGGGTCAGGCGGTAGCCCGTCAGGAAGTCCTGCAGCGTCGCAAGCTCGCCGTCCGGACTGACACCTTCGCTGTTGCGGGGGTCGTCGTCCGGGTCAGCCCACATGTCGGGGTAGACCGTTGCCTGGCTCCATCGTGCGGGTTGGTCACTCATGCGTCCCATGATCGTCCGTGAGGGCCAAAGTTCGCCAGTGCCCTGCGTTCGAAGTGTTCTTCACGGTGGGCGTTCTTGAGGATCTGGTCGGCAGTTTTGGTCCGGACGTACGGGGGGTGCGCGGTCGTCCCAGCCGTCGATGAACGCGCGGATCTTGGCGTTGAGGTCGTGGACGGACCGGAAGGTCCCGCGACGGATGGCTTGGCGCCCGATCAGCGGCCCGACACGGCGGGGCGGTGCAACTCTGGGACATCGGCAAGAGGACACAGCCCACCCTGCCCGGCACACTCGGCGGCGCCAGGTCCGAACCCCAGGCCCTCACCTTCAGCCCGGACGGCGCGCTGCTGGCAGCACCGACCGAAAAGGGCGTCGTACGGCTCTGGCAGGTCGCGCAGAACAGTCGGCCCAGGTCCGCAGGAGACATCCCCGTGGCAGGGGGAAAGCCCACCGCGCTGGCCTTCAGCCCACACAGCCGCACCTTGCTCGTCGGTGACGAAGCCGGGGCGATCACCACGTGGGACGTCTCACGTCCCGGACGACCGGTACGAAAGGGCGCCGCCACACGGCATACCGGTGCCGTCAGAGGACTCGCCTTCCACCCCGACGGCGCACTCGCCACCACCACCGGCCTGGACGGCCGTATCCGCCCGCATCACCTCGTGACGGGACGGGCGGGGCTCAGGCGAGGGCCGCGCCTCTGGCCGTGTTTGACTCGAAGCGATCAGGTCGCCGACCGGCCCGAGCACCCCGCCCACTCAGAGCCGGAGCGCGGTGACGAGTACGTAACCCATCTCGGGAAGTACGGCAAAGGCGTCGACCAAGTCGGCACCCGCACTCATCTGTTCGCCCTGCGGGCCCGGTGTCGTGGACGCCAGTTCCCTCATGAAGGCCGCCACGTATCCGTAGGCGGCCCTCACGTGCTCGCCGACGTCGGTGAACTCGCTCAGTTCCCAGCCGCTGTCGGCGAAGTAGTCGTGGTATTCGTCAGGGGTGGCGAAACGGGAGACCTGGAACGTGTCGGCGATCCCCTCCACCACGGTCCGCCGCTCGCCGCCGACCGGCCCCCGCAGGCAGAGGTCCGCCACCACCAGCCGCCCTCCCGGCTTCACCACACGGGCGGCCTGCGCCAGGGCCGCGCCCGGGTCGGACATGTGCAGCAGTGACTCGATGGCCCAGGCCCCCTCGAAGGACGCGTCGGGGAAGGGCAGTTTCATGGCGTCGGCAAGCTGGAAGCCGACCCGGTCCGCGAGTCCGGCTTCTTCGGCGGCGGCCCTGGCCAGCGAGAGTTGGTGACAGCTGACCGTGATGCCGGTGACGCGGGTCTCGTGGTCGCGGGCGATCTGGAGTGCGGGACGGCCCGTGCCGCAGCCGATGTCGAGAAGACGGTCCGCGGGGTGCGGGTCCAGCCGCTGGGCGACGAGCCCGGTCAGCCGCTCGGACGCCTCGGCGATCGGGGCGCGGTCGTGCTCGTCCTCCCAGTAGCCGAGATGGATGCTGCCCCCCAGGGCTTGCGCGAGCATGGCGGTGGACTGGTCGTACATGTCACCGACATCGTCCGGGGTCGGTAGGGATCGCGTCATGACGTACCTGCCTTGTCTCCGAGCAGTGAGGTGATGACAGGGATCGGGCGCCGTCTACGGCGTCCTGGGGGTGGCGCGCATACGGAGTTCGCGTGGCCGCAGGGCGGCCGACAACGCGATGCGGAGATCCTGACCGGGGAGGGTGTGCAGCTGCCACCGGGCGGCGATGGTGGCCAGGGTGATGGTGGCCTGGGTGATGGCGTAGTCGTCTCCGATGCATTTGCGGGCGCCGCCGCTGAAAGGGATGAACGTGCTGCGGGGCGTGCGGCCTGCGGTGGTGGGCCACCGATCGGGGGCGAATGTGTCGGGGTCGGGGTAGAGGTCGGGGCGGTGGTGGATCAGGTAGGCACTGACGACGATCGTGGTGCCCGCGGGCAAGGGATGCCCGGCGAGTTCGGCGGCCTCGGGGAGCGTGCGGGTGGTGAAGAAGATCGGTGGCCGGATCCGCAGGGTTTCGAGGACGATACGACGGGTCAGTTCGAGCCGGGGCAGATCGTCGTAGCGGGCGGGGCGGCCGGCGAGCACGGTGTCGACCTCGGCGTGCAGGCGGTCGGCGATGTCCGGGTGCTGGTCGAGCAGGTACAGCGCCCACTCCAGCGCGGCGGCGGTGGTCTCGGTGCCGGCCAGGAAGAAGTTGACGATCTGGGCACAGACCTCGTCGTCGTCGAGGCCGTTGCCGCTGGTGTCGCGAGCGAACAGGACCGCCGAGAGCAGGTCTCCGTGGTCGATGTCTTCGGCGCGGCGCTCGGCGATGATGACATTGAGCGCCGCGCGCATACGGCTGATGGCGCGTTCGAAGGCGCGGTTGCCCGGAGTGGGCAGCCGATCCAGCAGTGGCGGCATCATGGTGCGGCGGAAGACGCCGTAGAAGATGTCCGTGACGTCGTCGAGCATCTCGCGCAACGTGGACTCGGGCACGGTGGTGGAGAACAGGGTCGCGGCGGTCGTGGTCGCGGTGAGAACCGGCATCTCGGCGATCAGGTCGACGGTCCGTCCAGGCCGCCAGGAATCGGCGACCGCGGCGGCCTGCTCGGTCATCGAGGCCGCGTAGCCACGGAGCCGGTCGGGGTGGAACGCGGGTTGCATCAGCCGTCGTAAGCGGCGGTGCACCGAGTACGGGCAGACGGACACGCCGTCGCCGATCGCCTCCCGGGCGCGATCGAGGAACTGTCCGCCCTTTTCGAAGACGCGGTCATGGAGGAACACGTGCTGAGCCAGTTCGGGGTCGCACACCACCACCGCGGTGAAGGGGCCCAGGCCGATACGGACAAGGTCACCATGTGCGGGCAGGGAGGTCAGGAACGTCAGCGGATCGCGCATCAGCGGAGTGATGTGGCCGAGCAGCGGCAATCGGCCAGGGGCAGTGGGGATCGAAGTCATGGATGTCATCGGATCCATCACATTCGGGAGCAGCACGCCTGCCAGGTGTACGGCAAGGTCCGCTCGGGGTTCGGCAAGGATGGGTGTGGTGTCTTGCGCAGGAGGGACAGCAGCAGGACGGCACACCCGGCACGGGGCGAAGCCGTTTCCCTCCGGTGATCACGAAGTCCCGTGCATCGGCTGCTCCCTCTACACCGTACTGCCGGCCGACGCAACTGCCGTACGGCGCAATGGGGCACCGCTGATGCACGAGCCGTGCGAGTGATGCATATGGGCGGTCGGCGAGCGCCCCGCCGCGCTCCGCGAGACACTCGTCGACCGCATGCGTCAGCCCTCCGACGGATGCGGAGTGGAGCCGTAGGCCGTCAGGAAGCGGTCCCGGAAGAAGCTCATCTTCCGGACGGGGGCGTCGGTGGCCGGCTTGAGGCCGTCCGTCCGCGCTGCCGCGCCGTCATGCCGCCTTCGGCCGACTCGGGGCCTGAGGAACATCCGCGTCAGATCGTGCGCTGAGCCTCCTCATGGCTGATCGGCGCTTTGACCCGGGTGGATCGGGCGGCGGAGCCGCGGAGTCGGTCATCTGCCGGGGGCTGTCGGTCCGATGTCGGCGGCTCGTCGGCGGGGCCTGGCACCTTTCCGGAGACGGCCGGCCGGAGCTCACCGGGCGGCCCGATTCCGAAGGAGCCACCATGCACCCGCCCGTCACGATCATCGGCGCAGGACTCGGCGGACTCACGCTGGCCCGCGTCCTGCACGTCCACGGAATCCCGGTCACGGTCTACGAAGCCGAGTCCTCCCCGTCGGCGCGCACGCAAGGCGGGATGCTCGACATCCACGACTACAACGGGCAACTCGCCCTCAAGGCGGCCGGCCTGATGGACGAGTTCCACGCCATCGTCCTGGAGGGCCGCCAGACGATGCGGGTCCTCGACCGGGACGGGACCGTCCTGCTCGACAAAGCCGACGACGGCACGGGCGGACGCCCCGAGGTGCAGCGCGGCGAGCTGCGACAGATCCTGCTCGACTCACTCCCGGCCGGCACCGTCCGGTAGGGGCACAAGGTCAGCAGCACCCGCGCCCTCGGCGAGGGTCGCCACGCGGTGACGTTCGCCGACGGCAGCACCGTCGTCACCAGCCTGCTGCCCGGCGCGGACGGCGCGTGGTCACGGGTCCGGCCGCTGCTCTCCACCGCCACCCCCGAGTACGCCGGCACGTCGTTCGTCGAGACCTACCTGTTCGACGCCGCCACCCGGCACCCAGCCGCCGCGAAAGCGGTCGGCAGCGGGTCGATGATCGCGCCCGCGCCGGGCAAGGAGATCTTCGCTCACCGGGAAAGCGGCGACACCCTTCACACCTACGTGGCGCTGCCCAGCCGCAGGACTGGTTCGCCGCCATCGATTTCACCGATGCCGCCGCGCACCCCGACGACGTCGAGG
Source organism: Streptomyces sp. NPDC002845 (assembly GCF_053591955.1). Lineage (NCBI taxonomy): Bacteria > Bacillati > Actinomycetota > Actinomycetes > Kitasatosporales > Streptomycetaceae > Streptomyces > Streptomyces sp. NPDC002845. The sequence continues at coordinate 11,379 of NZ_JBSFUU010000059.1, forward strand.
CCGCGCTCACCGAGTACGAGCAGGCCATGTTCCCCCGCAGCACCGAGGTTGCCACTTCTGCGGGGCGGTGAAGTCAGTGGAGTCCCATCCGTCCCCTTGTCTCTCTTGAGTTGTCAGCTCAGGAGTCAGGAGATGAGCGAGCGGCTTGTGGGCGCCAGTCGAAGTGTCCGGGGGGCTGCGGTCTGTTCCCGCTCGATGCCCGGCAGGATCTCGTCCCGTGTGAGGGGGTGGGCCTGCACCTCGGCAAGGTGCCGGCGTTGCGCACTCTCGTCGGGGTAGGAGGTGAAGACCGCGGCGACGTTCTCTCCGGTGCGGACCGGCAGCCTTGGGAAGGTGTTGTGCGCTGTCTCGGTGGTCAGGACGGCAAGCGGCGCGGGTCCCGTGTTGTGGAGCACGGGGAGGAGACCGTCTTGGATCAGCGTGATGCCGTCGTGCCGTCCGGGAGGGAAGGACCAGATGGTGGCGGACACGAATCGGTCCGGTTCCGGAGCACCGGCCTGGGGGCGCTCGGACGGGCGGCCGACGAAGTCGCTCCCGGCCGACAGGGGCCGCAGCAGCAGGACATCGTCGGAGTCGATCATGGTGGCGTTGGCCTGGGGACCGTGCTCGGCCCAGACGGGTCCGTCGTAGAAGGCCGTCAGCGCGCGGTGCCGTACCTCCATGTCCCCGAACCCGCGCAGCCAGACGAAGCGGTCCGGATCGTCGAGGTCCCGGAACTGACCGAGCACGGCCATCCCGGCCTCTTCCTGAGTCTCTACCAGCTCCCGGTCGAACAGCGTGATGAGCTCGTCGCGCCGGCCGGGACGCAGCGTGTACTGGCGGAGCTCGATCACAGCGGGGCGGCCGACGGGATCGGTTCGGGGCACAGCGGACTCCTGTTCGGTGCTCTTGTCCGGGCATGAATGTCGGCTCGTTCGGTGGGAGCCGGACGCGGATCGACGCTAGGGGAGCCGTGTGTCAGATGCTGTCAGGGTTTCCGGAGGAGAATTGCGCCCATGCCTGCCGGTCGCCTGCTGTCACTTCTGCTGTTGCTGCAATCCCGTGGCCGCATGTCCGCGCGAGGAATCGCCGACGAGCTGGGGGTGTCCGTGCGGACCGCCTACCGCGACCTGGCGCGCCTGCAGGCCGCCGGGGTCCCGGTCTACGCGGAGCCGGGCCGCGGGGGCGGCTATCAGCTGATCGACGGCTATCGCACCCGCCTGACCGGGATGAGCGAGGGCGAGGCACGGGCACTGGTCTTCGCCGGACTGCCCGGGCCCGCCGCCGACCTGGGCCTGGCGGCGGAGGTCACCGCGGCACGGCTGAAGCTGCTGACCGCGCTGCCGACGAGACTGCGTGACGAGGCGGCGCGGACCGCGGCGGTGTTCCACCTGGACGCTCCCGGCTGGTACCGGGAACCCGAACAGACGCCGCATCTGCCCCTGTTCGTCGACGCGGTGCTCACCCGGCGGGCGGTGGACGTGCGCTATCGCCGCTGGCGCGCGCCGCAGGAGGTGCATCGCCGCCTTCGCCCATACGGCCTGGTGCTCAAATCCGGTATCTGGTACCTCGTGGCCGCCGCGGAGAGCCGGATCGCGACCTACCGGGCTGCCCAAGTCCTCGACGCGGTGCTGAGCGAGGAGCGGTTCGACCGGCCGCAGGGCTTCGACCTGGGCGTGTACTGGACCTCCTACCTCGACGATTTCCAGACACGCCGCTACACCGGCACAGCCACCATCCGCCTGTCCCCGCGGGGACGACGACGCTTGCCCGACAACGTCCCCCCGGAGGTGGTGCGGGCAGTCGACTCCACCGCGACCGCCGTCGGCGGCGACGGATGGGTCGAGGCCGTCATCCCGACCGAGAGCACCGACCACGCCTGCGGCGAGCTGCTGCGACTCGGTATCGACGTAGAGGTCGTCGCACCGGCCGAGTTGCGCCAGGCCATGACGGCCACCGTGGGCGTACTCGCCCGAGCCTACGGACTCCACTGACGCCAGGACGCGCATCCGGCGAGGCAATGTCACCTGAGACTACGACCCGATTCCGTCTCACATGGTCTTGCAGCCAGGTGCTGCCGCAGCAGCCCGAGGACAACCCCGACCTGGCGCCCGCCTTCGACGACAACGACATCACCTGGATCGGCTCGGACAACTCCCGCGAGCCCGGCCGGCGTCAGGTCGGCCCGTCCACGACCCTCCGCAGCTCCCCCCAGCTCCTGGCCACTTCGACTTCGCGGTCGACGAGGAGTGCGCACAGTACGACGAGTGCGCGGAACTCGCTCCGTTCACCGAGGCCGGCAAGGCGGTGTTCTGGAGTACACGGAACCCAGGAGCAGCTTCTGCCCCGAGTCCCGCCGGCTGGACCTGTCGTCGATGGTGAAACAGCCGCAACTCGGTGTGTGGCGCAAGCCCTGCTGAACGAGGGGCGGGAGTTCTGGACGGTGCGCGCCCACCCGCCTGAAGGGATGGTAAGGCTTGCCTTATATGCTGACGTGGCCCTGTCGCCGTACTCCGTGCGCCGGGGCGTGACCCACCCCCGTACGACAGGACCCACCATGCGCACGACCTCCCGCGGCCTCTTCGCCGTGCTCGCTCTCGGCCCGTTGCTGGCCGGCTGTTTCGTGGCAGGAGCGGACGGCTCCGGTGCGGATGCCGAGGCGGAGTCGGGCGGTCGGCTGCGGGTCGCCCTCGCGGTGCCGCCGGTGCAGGCCCTGTCGCCGTACAGCAACGACGCCACCGTGCTGAGCAAGCTCTCCGTGGCCGAGGGGCTCACGGCGCTGGGCGAGGACGGGATCGTCGCGCCCGCGCTGGCGAAGTCCTGGTCCCAGGAGAGCGCCACCACCTGGACCTTCGAGCTGCGCGAGGCCACGTTCCAGGACGGCACCGAGGTCACCGCCGAGTCCGTCGTCAACGCCCTCGACCATGCGAACGAGGCCGAGACCAAGCCCCGCGTCCTCAGCGACGTGACGCTCACCGCCAAGGCCGAGGACGCCGACACCGTCACCATCAGCACCAAGACCGCCGACCCGGTGCTCCCGCTGCGGCTGGCCAGCCCGGCGCTGGGCATCCTCTCCCCGAAGGCGTACGCGAAGGACGGCACCGCCAGCCCGGTCGGCACCGGAACCGGCCCCTTCGAGATCACCAAGCTCACCGGGAAGAGCAAGGCCACGCTCGACCGTTACGACGGCTACTGGGGCGGCAAGGCCAAGGCGTCCGGCATCGACGTGACCTGGATAGCCGACGGCACCGCCCGCGCCAACGCCCTGCGCGGCGGCGACGTCGACATCGCCGAGTGGATCCCCACCGCCCAGGCGGCCCTCCTCGACCAGGACACCCGCCACGAAGTGCCCTCCGTGCGGACCGACAGCCTGATCCTCAACACCGGCAGCGGCATCCTCACCGACGCCACGCTGCGCGCCGCCGTCCGCGAGGCCGTCGACGGCAGCGCCCTCGTCGACTCCGTCTTCGGCGGGTACGCCGACCCCGCGCAGGGCCTGTTCGGGCCCGCCGTCCCCTGGGCGGCCGACACCCGTGTCGACGTGACCGGCCGCGCCGGGGCCGCGACCCCCGCACAGGTCACGTCGAAGACCAAGGGCAAGGTGCTGCGCCTGGCCACCTACACCAACCGCGCCGAACTCCCCGAGGCCGCGACGGTCCTGCAACAGCAGTTGGAGAAGGCAGGGTTCACCGTGAAGCAGGACGTACGCGAGTACACGCAGATGGAGGCCGACCTCCTCGCGGGCAGGTACGACGCGCTGGTGTTCTCCCGGGTGACGCTCCTCGACACGGGGGACGCGGTCGCATACCTCGCGAGCGACTACACCAGCGACGGCGTCTACAACATCGCGGGACTGAAGGACTCCGGCGTCGACCGGGCCATCGAGGCCGCGGCCGAGGAGAGCGACACGCAGCGGCGGCAGCAGAAGATCATGCGGGCCGAGGCGGAGATCCTTCGCACCGACGCCGTCGTACCGCTGGTCCACGAGAAGGTCGTGCAGGGCATCAGCACCGAGGTCGAGGACGTACTCCTCGATCCTCGCGAGCGCTCCCTGGTCAACACCGACACCCACCTGAAGTAGCAGCGGATGAGCGTCACGTCGGCGGGCACCGGTGCCGGTATGGGTGCCGGTGTCCGCCCGGCCCAGTGGCGCGCGGGGGCCGGCCGTGTCGTCGCCGGGACCGCGCTGCTCACGGCCGTCGCCCTGCTGCCCTGGCTGTCCGGGACCGACCCCGCGCGGACGGTCCTGCGCGCCCGCTCCGGCGAACAGGCGCCGACCCCCGCCCAACTGGCCGCCGTACGCGAACAGCTGGACCTGGACCAGGGGCCCTTCGCACATCTCGCGCACTGGCTGGGCGGACTGCCGCGCGGCGACGCGGGCACCTCTTGGGTGTCGGGCGAACCGGTCCTGCCCCAGGTGACGACCGCCTTCTCGGTCTCCCTCACGATGATGCTCGGCGCACTCGTGGTCACGATCGCGGTGGCCGCGCTCGTCTGTGCCCGCACCCTGCACCTCGGATCCCGGCGGCGCCTGCGGCAGGGCCGGGCGGGCACCGGGGCCGCCGTCCTCGCCGCGCTGCCCAAGTTCCTGCTCGCCTCCCTGCTCGCCACCGTGTGCGGGGTATGGCTGGGCTGGTTCCCCTCCAGCGGCTGGGAGGGACCGGCGTCGATGGTGCTGCCCGCGCTCGCCCTCGGCGTGCCGTCCGGGGCGGTGATCGGTGGTCTGCTCGACCAGTCGCTGCCCGCCGCCTTCCACGAGCCCTGGGCGCGGACCTGGCACGCCTACGGGTTCTCGCCCCACCACATCGCCCGGCACGCACTGCGCCGCACGCTGGCCGGTGTGCTCCCACAACTCCTGCCGACCGTCGTGGCCCTGGTCGGCGGCGCGGTCGCGGTGGAGAAGATCTTCAACATCCCCGGACTCGGCCGACTCGCCCTGGACGCCGCCATCGCCCAGGACCTGCCGCCGCTGCAGGCCGCGACGCTGGTCCTCGTCCTGCTCGGCGTCGTCGCCGGCCTGCTCATCCGGGCCCTGCGCCGCGCCCTCCTCGGCCCCGCCCTGCGGGACGGCGCCCTGCCCGCCCTGCACGCGCCGTTCCTCCCACGGCCGCGCTCACTGCCCTGGATCATCGGATTCTGCGCCATCACCCTGCTCACCCTGGTCGTGGCCGGACTGCTGCGCGATCCCCTGCAGGTGGACACGGCGGCCCGACTGCTGCCGCCCTCGGCCGCGCACCCCCTGGGCACGGACGCCCTCGGCCGTGATCTGCTGGCCCGGCTGGGCCACGGGGCCCTGCGTACGGCGGGCGTGGCCCTCGCGGTCACGGTGGTCACCATCGTCACCGGGCTGCTGCTCGGCATGGCGACACAGGTGGGCGCGGGCCTGACGGAAGTGGTGTCGACGCTGCCGGCCGTCCTCGCCGGACTGCTGACCACGGCGGTGACCGGGCCGTCGGTGTGGGGCGCCGCGCTGGCGGTGTGCCTGGTCGGCTGGAGCCCCTACGCCGCCCAGGCCGCGGCGCTCCTCGAACAGGAACGGGCGAGCGGCCACCTGCTCGCGTCGATCTCCTTCGGCGCCGGCCCCTCGTACCTGCTGCGCCACCACCTGCTGCCCGCGGTACTGCCCGCCGTCCTGCGCAACGCCCTGCTGCGGCTGCCCACCACGGTCCTCGTACTCGCCTCTCTCGGCTTCCTCGGCCTGGGCGAACAGCCGCCCACTCCGGAGTGGGGCCGCCTGCTGTCGGAGAACCAGCCTTACGTGGAGCTGGCCCCCTGGACGGTACTCGGCCCCGCCTGCGCGCTCGTGCTGCTCTCCGTTCTCGCCCTGTCCGGTTCGGCGTCGGGAGGCGGCAGATCCCGACGCCGGACCGGCAGGCGGCGCGATGTCCGCCTCGGGAGCGGGTGACCGGGAGGGGAGTGCGGTCGGCACGGGCCACGGACAACGGCCTGTCGTGGCGGACGGCCTGCGGGTGAGCCGACGGCCCGGTGAGCTGACGTACGTGAGGGAGGCGGTGGCGTACGTGAGGGAGGCGGTGGCCGCACCACACCGGTCAGCCGTTCCAGCGGTGCCGTAAGCCCCCGGTCCTACGTCGAGTTCGTGCCGTCGTCACCGGACGGCGGCGACACCGGATGGCGGTGTGACCGGACCGGCTGCGCCCGCACACGTCACAGGCCCCCTGCGGCGAACGAGCGACGGGCGCATGCGCGATGGCTGTCACCGGCCCACCGGATCGCCTTCGGCGCCGTCGCCCTGCGTGCGCAGCATCGCGTGGCCGCCGTGATGCAGGGGCGTGCCCAGCTTCAAGGGGGCTGCTTCGCAAGCCGTCCGGGCGTCGAAGACGTGGGCTGCTCCGTGGCCGCCGCGGGTGACGGCGACCCAGTCGGTTCCCGGCGAGGCAGCCACCGCACGGCGTTGGACGCCCTCCCAGGGGGTGCCTCCGCGACGGGGGGGGGCGCCGGCCATGGCGGGGAGAGGGAGGCGGCGTACGGTCTCGTCGGCGCCCAGAAGGATCAGCTCGTCGCCGTCCGGGTGGATGCGGGTGAACGCGGTGTGGTCCTTGGCGAGGGCCAGCCGGAAGACCAGCCCGGGGCCGAGGTCCGTCAGTGTCGTGCGGTCCGTCGCCAGGTCGTGGCGCCACGCCTGGTTGGTCCACTGCGGCCATCGCAGCGGGTCCGCAGGGCCGCCCCGCAGGGTCGACCACAGCGTCCGCCGCCTCGGGGCGAGGCGCAGGTACCAGCCCCGGGCGGGTGCGCCCCACGGGATCACTGGCTCCGGCACGAGCGCGTCGCCCTCGTGGCGCGCCCGGTGAACCCCCTCGCCGGTGGCCGCGAACACGAGGCCGTCGCGCGGGGCTCGGGCGTCGCCGTGCCCGTCGTCCGGCAGGGGGAGGTGCGCGTGGGGCGTGACCGGCGGGCAGCCGGGGGGTGAGCCGAGCAGGTCGGCGAACCGGTGGACGGCCAGCGCACCGGGTTCCCGGTGGCGCAGGACGACGAGGGGGTCGCCGTTGCCCAGGACCGTCACCCCCGGCTCGCCCACGCGCGTGCGCACCCGGGCCGTGTCTCCCGTGGTCAGGTCGACGACCGTCAGCAGATCCGACCACGGGCTGCCGTTCTTGCCCAGGCCGGTCGTGACGGCCACCCACCGGCCGGACGGGTCGCAGGCGAGGTGCTCGGCGGGCACGGCGACCGGAACGGCGGCCTCGATCAGCTCGTGGCCGAACGGGTCGAGCACGAGCAGTTCGCCCCTGCGGTCGTCGACGCAGGCCGTCCGCACGCCCGGCAGTGCCAGGAAGCCGGCGTGCTCGGAGAGGTGACGGCCGGTGAGACGGTACGCCTCGATGCCGTCCGGCACGGTCAGTACGTGGACGGAACCCTCTACGTGGTCGGAGACGAGCAGCAGCGGGCCGGTGTTCATCGAGGTCCTCCAGAAAGGGCATTTGATGAAAACGATTATCATGTATCTTCGGTGCGTTCCGGGTCCATGAGAAGAAGCGAGGGCATCGATGCTGCGCTCACCGTCGAGATTCGTCCGTAGTTGGATCACCGCAGCGGTAGTGGGGTCCGTCCTGGTCGGATGCGGCGCGTCCACCGAACCGGCGGGCGAAGAGGCCGCCGCGGCCGGTGCGAAGACCGATGTCACGGTGGAACCCATTGAGGCGACGCGGGAGTTGACCGACGCGAACGGCGTCAAGGTCTCCCTGAAGGAGGAACCACGGCGCATCGTCTGCCTGTTCGCGCTCTGCGACGACATCCTGACCGAGCTGGGCATCGTCCCCACGGCCACGAACAACGCGCTCCTCGCCCACCCCGACTTCCTGGGGGAGGAGAGGGTGAAGGAGGTCGACATCATCCCCGGCGGGTTCATTGCCCCCGAAGTGGAGGCGATCCTCTCCCACAAGCCCGATCTCGTGATCGGCCTTGAGGACACGCACGGCAAGCTCGCCCCGGCCCTGAAGGGTGCCACCACGTTCTGGCCCATGCAGCCCGAAACATGGCAGGACAGCGTGGGATACCTGCGCGATGCCGCCGCGCTCACCGGCCGCACCGCCGAAGGCGAGAAGGCCGAGAAGACCTTCCGGACCAAGCTCGCAGAGGCCGAGAAGAGCAGGAGCGACAAGACCGCGCTCGTCATCTACGGCAGTGACGAGAACTTCGGCGTCGCCACCCCGGAGGGGGACGTGGCGGCCAGCCTGTTCCCGAAGCTTGCCGAATATCCCTGGAAGTCCCGTGGCGTGGAGGGGAGTTACAGCCTGGAGGAGATACTCGCCGCCGACGTGGACGTGCTGTTCGTCGAGACGATCAGCTTCGGCGAGAGCGACGGCAAGCTGTCGGAGAAGCTGGCGAAGAACCCGCTGTGGGGGAAGATCCCGGCCGTGAAGAACGGGGACGTCCACGAGGTCGACTCCGAGGTGTGGGCCAAGGGACGCGGCACCCGCTCGCTGGGCATCGTCCTCGACGAGGCCACGGCCGCACTACGGTGAGCACACCCACCGCGACCGACACCGCGGCAGGCGACCCGACCCCGGGCGGACGGCGGTCCGTGCGGTTCCCGCCGTCCGGTGGGAAGCGGCAACTCGCCGTGCTGGTCGTGCTGCTGGCCGCGGCGTCAGGCTGCGCGCTGAGCCTGGGCACGCCCTACGTCCCGCTCCACCGGCTGCCCGCGGCGCTGCTGGACGCGGACACCACGCTCGCCGGCATCGTCGTCACCGAACTCCGCGTGCCCCGGCTCGTACTGGCGCTGATCGCCGGGGCCTGCCTGGGCGCGGCAGGGCTCGTGCTCCAGGAGGCGCTGCGCAACCCACTGGCCGTTCCCGAAATGCTGGGCCTGTCGTCCGGGGCCGCGCTCGGGGTCGCAGCGCCGTTGGTGCTGGCGGTGTCCTTCCCCGCCGTCGTCCAGCCCCTGCTGGCCATCGGCGGGGCCGCGCTCGGCGGTGGACTCACGCTGCTCGCCGCCGGGCTGGGGCGCAGCCCGTCCGCCGTCCTGCTCACCGGTGCCGCGGTCGCCGCCGCCTTGCAGGCCGCGCTGCTCGTGCTCATGGTGATGGCCGACCAGCTCGACCTCCAGCTGATCTACCGGTACCTGCTCGGCTCGCTGTCCGCCCGTACCTGGGACGACGTCACCGGGCTGTGGCCCTGGCTGCTCGTCGCGGTGCCCGCGCTCGTGCTGTGCGCGCCGGTGCTCTCGGTACTGCGGCTGGGGGACGAGGACGCCGAGGCGCTGGGGGTCCGCGCACAGAGGGCCCGGTTCGCCGCGCTGGCCATCGCCGTCGTACTGATCGCGCCCGTGACGGCCGTGTGCGGGCCGGTGGCGTGGGTCGGGTTCCTCGCCCCGCACCTGGCCCGGCGATTCAACCCCGGTGCCGGCGCGGTGCGCTGGCTGCCCTGGTCGGCGGCGTGGGGCGCCGTCGTGGTGGCCGTCGCCGACATCCCGGCCCGGCTGGCGCTGGCCCCCGTGGAGACCCCGGCCGGCGCCTGGACGGCCCTCCTCGGTGTGCCCGCCGGTGTCGCCCTGCTGCGGTCGGGGAAGCGGACGCCGAGGGTTCCGCGACGAGCGGCGGGCTCCGGTGCCGTGCGCGTGGAGCCGCGGGCGACCGGTCCCGAAGCCGCGCCGACCGGGGCGGAGGAGGTCCGGTGAGACGGCGTCTCGCGATGCTCGCCGTCCTTGTCGTCCTGTGTGCCGGTGCGGATGTGCTGGCCGGGAGGGGCATGTCCCCGGCGGCGGTCTGGGACGTCCTCGGCGGGGGCGGTGACGCGACCGAGCGGCACATCCTGCTCCAACTCCGCCTGCCCCGGATGCTGGTGGCCCTCGGCGCGGGGGCGTGCCTCGGTGTGGCGGGCCTGGTCCTGCAGTCCGCCCTGCGCAACCCCCTGGCCGGGCCCGAGGTCACCGGCGTGACGCCGGGTGCGGTGCTCGGGGCCGTCACCGCGACCGGTCTCGGGCTCGCGGGATGGGAATCGCCCCTCGCCGTCGTCGTGGCCGCCTGCGTGGGCGGGTGTACCGGAGCCGCGCTGCTGTGGCTGCTCGCCGGGCGGGGCCGGGGCGACCCCGCGCAGATCGCCGTGCACGGCGTGCTCGTCTCGGCGGTGCTCGGCGGGCTCACCGCCATGGTGCTGCTGGTCGCGCCGGGTGAGCTCGGCAGCGTCGTCCAGTGGCTCGTCGGCACGACGGACGGCCGTGTGTGGCAGCACTGGCACCTGCTGTGGCCGTGGGCACTGGCCTGGGGCGCCGCGGCGTGGCTGATGACCGGGCCGCTGACGCTGCTGCGCTGCGGTGACGAACTCGCACATGCCGCCGGACTGTCCGCCGCACGGGCCCGGACCCTCGCCCTGTTGTGCGCGGTCGCGCTGACGGCGGGTGCGGTGGCCGCCGTGGGAGCGCTGGGTTTCGTGGGGCTGCTCGTGCCGCACGTCGCCGTCGCCCTGTTCGGCGCGGACCTGCGGGTGACGCTGCCGGGTGCCGCTCTCGTGGGCGCGGCCGTGGTGTGCGGCGCGGACGCGGCGGCGCAGCTGGGGTCGCGGCTGCTGGCGGTCGCGCTGGACTCCGGACGGCTCACGCTGCCGGTCGGGGCGCTCACCACGTGTCTGGGAGCCGCGCTGCTGCTGGTCGTCGTACGCCGCGCGCCGAGCCGAACGTTCTGATGTCGACGAAGGACAGAGCATGACCGAACCCGTGGGGATCCACGTCGAGGGACTTCACTTCGGCTTCCCCGGCCGACCCGTGCTGCGCGGTGTCGACGTGACCGTCGAACCGGGGGAGCTGACCGCCCTCATCGGCCTCAACGGCTGCGGCAAGTCGACCCTGTTGCGGCTGGCCGCCGGGCTGCTGAGGCCGGACGAGGGGCGCGTACTGCTCGGCGGTGACGACCTCGCCCGGCTCTCCCGGCGTGCCACCGCCCGCAGGGTCGCGCTCCTGCACCAGTCGGCCCCGGCCGTGCCCGGCATGACGGTGCGTCATCTCGTCCGGCAGGGGCGGTACGCGGCGCGCGGCCCCCTCGGCATGCTCCGCGAGGGCGATGACCACGTCGTACGGCGTGCCCTGCGCGACATCGGCGTGGAGCAGTGGGCCGAGCGTGACGTCGACGCGCTGTCCGGGGGCGAGCGGCAGCGGGTCCGGCTGGCGATGGCGCTCGCGCAGGACACCCGTGTCCTGCTGCTCGACGAGCCGACCACCTACCTGGACCTGCACCACCAGCTCGATGTGCTGCGGACCGTCGTGCGGCTGCGCGAGGAGCGCGGCCTCACCGTGGTGATGGTGCTGCACGACCTGGCCCACGCCGCCCGGTTCGCCGAGCGGATCGTCGCGCTGCGGGACGGCCGCGTGGTGGCGGACGGGACGCCGAAGGAGGTCGTCACACCAGGGCTGCTCGCGGACGTCCTCAAAGTGGCGGGCCGGGTCGGGCGGGACCCCGAGGGAGGCTGGCCGGTGTGTTACCCGGATCACCCCCTCCCAGATATGGAATATGAAAATCATATTCATTAGAGTGACGTGCGGCGCTCTCACCGCCGCCACCGAAGCGGGTGCCGGTGAGCTCGCCTGGTGCGTGGCCGTCGGTGAACCGCGGCCCGAACTCGTCGAGCCGGCGCCGGACGGCACACTGCGGCGCCTCGCCGCGGGGGAGGCCCGGCCGACGCTCGCCGCCTGGGCCGCGGGCCAGGCATGGATCGCCGACGCGGGCGCCGTCCTGCTCGGCCACGGCTGCCCGGCCGACGCCGAAGCCCCGCGGATCCGCCGCACCCACCTGCGCGCCGGCTTCGCCGTCCACCTGGCCCACGTGACCGCGGGCCGACACGGCCTGGTCGGCCGCCCCGTCGGCAGCTGGCAACAGGCAGACCTGGGGGCCGCACTCGGCGCCCCGCCGGGCCGGGACTGGATCGTCCACGGCCTGGCCCTCGGCACCACCCACTCCGACGAGGGGACCTCGTGATCGTCCACCCCGAGCTGCGCCGCGCCGCACGCCACGCCCGGCGCCCCCTGCTCGCGGCCACCCTCCTGCAGGGGGCCGTCACCCTCACCCACCTCGCGCAGGCCGTACTGCTCGCCCTCGCCCTCGCCGACGTCGCCCGAGGCGACACGGACCGGCTCGCACCGCTCCTCGCGGCGGTGCTCGGCGTCGTCGCCGTCCGAGCCGGACTCGGTTACGGGCAGCGGCGCACCGCCACCCGCGCCGGAGCGGACGTCAGGGTGCACCTGCGGGACGAACTCCTCGCCCACTTCGGACGGCTGGGTTCCGCGCACCTCACGACCGCACGCGCCGGAGCCGTCCGCACCACCCTCGTCGACGGAGTCGAGGGCGTCGACGCCTACGTCTCCCGCTATCTGCCCCAGCTCCTCATCACCCTCACCGTGCCACCCCTGCTGCTCGCCGCCCTGGCCGCCGTCGAACCGGCCGCCCTCCTCGGCCTCGTCCCCGCCCTGCTGCTCGCCCTGTTCGGCCCGCGAGCCTGGGACCGGCTCCTCGCCCGGCGCGGCAAGGAGCACTGGGACACGTACGAGGGCCTGGGCGCCGACTACCTCGAAGCACTGCAGGGCATGCCCGCGCTACGGGCCGCGGGCGCCGTCGGACGCACCCGGCAACGGCTGGAGGAACGGTCGGCGGCGCTGCACCGGGCCACCGTCGCCAAGCTCCGGGTGTCGCTCGTCGACACCGGACTCACCGACCTGGCCATCCAGGGCGGTACCGCGGCCGCCGCGCTGCTCGCCTGCTGGTCGGCCGTCACCGGATCCACCACGGCGACGGGTACCTATCTGGTGCTGCTCCTGGCCGCCGAGTGCTTCCGGCCCGTGCGCGACCTGTCCCGCGAGTGGCACGCCGGGTACCTGGGCGTGTCGGCCGCGGACGGGCTCCGGGCACTGCGCACCGCCGAACCCGCGGTCCCCGACACGGGAACGGCACCGGCGCACTGGCAGGGGCCACCCCAAGTACGTTTCGAGGAAGTGCAGTTCACCTACGACGCCGCCGAGGCGCCCGCGCTCCGCCGCGTCACCTTCACCGCCGAGGCAGGGAAGACCACCGCGATCGTCGGCCCTTCGGGCGCCGGCAAGTCCACCCTGCTCGCCCTGCTCCTGCGCCACCGCGACCCGCAACAGGGCCGGATCACCCTCGACGGCCGCGAGGTGACCGAGTACGGGCTCGACTCGCTGCGCCAGGGCATCGCCGTCGTCTCCCAGGAGACCTACCTCTTCCACGCCACCATCGCCGACAACCTGCGCCTGGCCCGTCCCGCCGCCACCGACGACGACCTGATACGCGCGGCACGGACCGCCGGCATCCACGACGAGATCGCCGCCCTCCCCGACGGCTACGCCACCGTCCTCGGCGAACGCGGCGCCACCCTCTCCGGCGGGCAGCGCCAGCGCCTCGCCCTCGCCCGCGCCCTGCTCGCCGACGCTCCGGTGCTCGTCCTCGACGAGGCGACGAGCGCGGTCGACGAACGCCGCGAGGCGGACATCGTCCGTGAACTGCTGAACGCCGCGGGCGAGAGGACCGTCCTGGTGGTCGCCCACCGGCTCGCCGCCGCCCGGCACGCCGACCGCATCGTGGTGCTCGACGGCGGACACGTGGACGCCGTCGGCGAGCACGCCGCCCTCGTCGAGGCCGGGGGCGTCTACGCCGACCTCGTCAAGGCGGGCCACGCCTACGAAGGAGGGCTCGCCGCATGAGCAGCAGCACCACCGACGCCGACATCACGCACAGCAGCGCCACCGACACCGACACCACGCACAGCAGAGCCACCGACGAGTCCATGCCCCCGCGCGGCTCACTGCGCGCCCTGCTGCCCGCCCTCGCCGGGCACCGGATCATGATGGCCCGCACCTGCGCCGCCGCACTCGCCGAACAGGGCTCGCTGGTCGCGCTGTTGACGCTGGCCGCGCACACCGTCGGCACCGCCGTCATCGACGACCGCGCCCCCTCCGCCGGTACGGTCACCGCTCTGATCGCCCTCGTCCTCGTACGCGCTCTGATGACCTGGCGCGAGATGGACCTCTCGCACGACCTGGCCTACCGGGTGCTGGCCGCGCTTCGGGTGCGGGTGTTCGACGGGCTCGCCCGCAGCGCACCCGCCCGGGTGGCAGGCAGGCGCAGCGGGGACCTGGCCGCCACCGCGATGGCCGACGTGGAAGCGCTGGAGTTCTTCTACGCCCACACCACGGCCCAACTCCTCGCATCCGGCGTGGTGTTCACCGGCGGAGCCGCGGCACTGGCCACGGTGGAGCCCTGGCTGCTGGCGGCGGTGCTCCCAGTCGCCGGGCTGCTCGCGGTGGCACCCTTCGCCGACGCCCGCGGACGCGCGGCTCGGGGTGCCCGTACCCGGGCGGCCTCCGCCAAGCTCTCGGCGGACACCGTGGAAACCGTCGACGGACTGCGTGAACTGCTCGCCTTCGGCGCGCTGGCCGACCGCCGGGGCCGTCTCGCCGAACAGGGCCGAAGGGTGGGAGCGGCCCAGCGAGCCGAGGCCACCTGGGAAGCCATGGCCGCCGCCGTCCGCGACACCCTCATCGTGCTCGCGGTCCTCGGCGTGGTCGCCGCCGCCGCGCAGTCCGTGACCTCCGGGCGACTGCACGGCGCATGGGCCCCGGCGGCGATGGCGCTCGCCCTGTCGGTGCTGGGCCCGGTCGCCGAGTCGGCCAGGGCGCTGAGCCAGGCCATGGGCCTGCGGGCCGCGGCCGCCCGCGTCGACGCCGCCCTGAAAGCCCCCGCTCTCGCCCCGCCGCCCGCCTCGCCCCGCCTCCTCCCACCGGGCCCGCTGGGCGTCCGGCTGCACCAGGTGAGCTTCCACTACGGTGGCCGGCCCGTGCTGGACGGGGTCGACCTGACGGTTCCCGCCGGGCAGACGCTCGCCCTGGTCGGCGTCTCGGGGGCCGGCAAGTCGACCTGCGCCCATCTGCTGGCCCGCTTCTGGGACCCCTCCGAGGGAGCGATCCGCCTGGTACCCGGCGACGGCGTCCCCGTCGACCTCCGTGACCTGGCCGACCCCGAACTGCGCCGTGCCGTCGCCGTCGTGGGCCAGGACACCCCCCTCTTCCACGGCACCCTCACCGAGAACCTGCGCCTCGCCGCACCGGACGCGGACGACGACCTCCTCGCCGAAACGGCCCGGTTGTGCGGCGTCGACGGGATCGCCCCCCTGGACTCCCTCGTCGGAGAGCGCGGCTCCACCCTCTCCGGCGGCCAGCGCGCCCGGATCGCCCTCGCCCGCGCCCTGCTGGCCGAGCCCGGCGTCCTCGTGCTGGACGAGACAACCGCCCACCTGGACAACGCCGGTGACGCCCAACTCGCCGCCGCGCTCGCCGACGGCAACCGCACCACCATCGTCATCGCCCACCGCCCCGCCACCATCCGCCGCGCCCACCGCATCGCCGTCCTC
Organism: Streptomyces sp. NPDC002845; assembly: GCF_053591955.1. Classification (NCBI taxonomy): domain Bacteria; kingdom Bacillati; phylum Actinomycetota; class Actinomycetes; order Kitasatosporales; family Streptomycetaceae; genus Streptomyces; species Streptomyces sp. NPDC002845. The sequence goes on from NZ_JBSFUU010000059.1 coordinate 26,724, forward strand.
GAATCCGGCCGCGTCGCGGAGGAGGGAACCTGGGACGACCTCACGGCCCGCCCCGACAGCGCGCTCAACCGCGTGCTGGCCGTCGCGCCGTCCTGAACCCCGTGCGCCGCCGTGACCGTACGAGCAGCCCTCCGGCAGAGGGCCTCTGCCATGGCCGTGTGCCTCGACCCCGACCAAGCCGTGGAACCATCGGCCCGCCGGAACGGCATGTGATCTCCGTGAGGGGTGGTGGGTGGACATGGCCGCCGACTGGGAATGGGACGACACGCTGTTCTCCGGTACGGCCCCCTACTACCGGCGCGGAAGGCTCCCTTACGCCCCCGGGCTGGCGGACGCGCTCGCCAGGGCTCTGCAGTTGGACGGGCGAGGACGCCTCATCGACGTGGGATGCGGACCGGGCACCCTTGCACTGAGCCTGGCGCACTTGTTCGGCGAGATCGTGGGCGTGGACCCGGACAGCGGAATGATCGGCGAAGCCACTCGCGAGGCCGCCGAGCGTGCGGTGACCGGGAAAGCACAGTGGGTGCGGGCCCGGGCCGAGGACCTGCCCGCGGCTCTGGGAACCTTCACCGTCGCGACCTTCGGCCAGTCCTTCCACTGGATGGACCGCGACCGGGTGGCGGCAACCGTCCGGGACATGCTCCGGCCCGGCGGCGCGCTGGTGCACGTCTCCGACCTGAAGACGGAGGTCCGAACCGTCGACGGACTTCCGCATCCGGCCGCGCCCTCCGCGGCCATGGAGGACCTGGTCAGGCACTACCTGGGACCGGTCCGACGAGCCGGCCGGGGCGTGCTGCCGCACGGGACACCCGGTGGTGAGGCAGCGGTCTTCACCCGGGCGGGATTCGCCGGCCCCGACCGCCATGTCATTCCCGGCGGACAGGCACTGGAACGCACGTGCGACGACATCGTCGGCGGGGGTGTTCTCCATGTCGTACTCGGCTCCGCATCTGTTCGGCACACGCCGCGACGACTTCGAGGCAGACCTGCGTCGACTCCTGCGGGATGCCTCCCCGTCGGGCCGGTCTCCGAGCGCCTGCCGAGCACCGAAGCCGTCGTCTGGTGGAAGGCCCCCGCCGAACCGGCACCTCCGCCGGTCGCTCGCCCCGCTCCGCGAAGGCCACTCATGTGAGTCAGCGCCCGGGCGCGGGGCCCCGGACGCGAGTCTGTCGGCGCTGCCGTCAACGGTCCGATACCTGGTAGGTGTTCGTCCGGCCGCCGCGATCCGGCGCCGACAGCGGGAACCCCGGCGCCCGCGGTCTGCGTCCGACCGCATGGTGAGGTGCAGATCTTGTGCCGGCCGGACATCATGGACGAGGACAGACAACCGGGGAGCGGTGCGCCCTCCGGCGGGGGGCAGGGGAGCACATGGCACAACCGTTGGAAAACAGCGACCCGCGCCAGGTGGGGCCGTATCGCATCGTGGGCCGCCTCGGAGCGGGCGGGATGGGACGTGTCTATCTGGGGTGGTCACCGGGCGGCCGTGCGATCGCGGTGAAGATCATCCGGCCCGAGCTGACCGACGATCCTTCCTTCCGGCAGCGGTTCGCCCGCGAGGCGGCGGCCGCCCGTGCCGTGAGCGGGGCGTTCACGGCAGCGGTCGTCGACGCGGATCCGTACGGGGACCCGCCATGGCTCGCCACCGTCCATGTCGCGGGCATCTCGCTGGACGACACCGTCGCCCGGCACGGACCCCTGCCCGAGTCCTCGGTGCTCGCCCTGGGCGCCGGCCTCAGCGAGGCGCTCCAGGCCATCCATGCCGCGGGCCTCGTCCACCGGGACCTCAAGCCCTCCAATGTGCTGCTGGCCCCCGACGGGCCCAAGGTGATCGACTTCGGGATCGCGATCAGCGCCGGTTCGAGCTCGCTGACCCGCAGCGGAGTCGTCGTCGGCACGCCCGCGTTCATGGCGCCCGAGCAGCTGACGGGCGGTCGTGCCGGTGTGCCCGCCGACGTGTTCACCCTCGGCGGGGTCCTCGTCTTCGCGGCCACCGGCGAGGGCCCCTTCGGTTCCGGTTCGGCGGTCGGCATCGGCTATCGCGTGGTCCACGACGAGCCTGACCTGTCCACCGTCCCCCAGGGGCTGCGCCCGCTCCTGGCCCGCTGCCTGGCCAAGGACCCCGCACGTCGGCCCGCGGTCGCGGAACTGCTCGCCGAGTTCGCCGGCCGCGTCCTGCCGCAGCCCGGAGCGGCGCACGGCGCGGACACGACCACCCTCGCCTTCCACGGCGGGGCCTGGCTGCCCGCGCCGGTGGCCGCCTCCGTGCGCCGCGCCGAGGCGGCCGGCGCGGCCCCGGCACCGGAGTCGGCTCAGCGGACCGCGCCGGCCGGGAGCACGGTGGACCCCCGTCTGCCCAAGGACCCGGAGGGTCCGGAGCGCCTCGGGCGGACCGCGGGATCGCCCGAGGCGCGACGGTCGCCGATCCCGGCCGCACCCGAGGGCCCGCACTACTCCGACGTTCCCGGGCCACCAGGCGGTCCACTCACCCGCACCGACGCGCGGCTGCGGCCACAGCCGTCACCCGGGCCCGCCGACAGCGGAACGCCTCCCGCCCCGGGCGACACGGCAGACCACGGCGCCGATACGCCCACCCGCCGCCGGGTGCTGATCGCGCTCGCCGGAGCGGGCACCGTCGCCGCCGTCGGCGCGAGCACCTATCTGCTGGGACGCGGCGAAAAGGACCACGGCACGGGCTCGGGCAACGACACCCTGAAGGACCCGGGCACCGGCCAGACCCCGGGAAGCCAGAGATGGACCTACAGCACCGGAGGCCCGGTGGCCGGTGCCGTTCTCGCCGCGGGCGGGCTGGTGTACGCCGGCAGCAAGGACGGGAACCTGTACGCCCTGGACGCCGACACGGGCGATTCGCGCTGGCAGGTCCGTACCGGCAACGGTGTCTACACCCGCCCCGCGGTGGCCGGGGGCATGGCCTACTTCGGCAGCGCCGACTACCACCTCTACGCCGTCGACGTGACGACCGGCAACGAGCGCTGGCAGTTCAGCGCCGAGGGAGAGATCAACTCCTCGCCGGTGGTCGCCGGGGGAGTGGTCTACGTCGGCAGCGACGACCGCCGCCTGTACGCCGTGGACGCCCGCTCCGGGAAGCAGAAGTGGGAGTTCGTCGCCGAGGGCCGTATCCGTTCCTCCCCCGTGGTCGCCTGGAACAAGGTCTACGTGGGCAGCGAGGATTCCCGGCTCTACGCCGTCGACGTGACGACCGGACAGCGCCGCTGGGCCTTCGACACGGACGGCGACGTCAAGTCCTCACCGGCCGTCTCCGGCCGCGTCGTCTACGCGGGCAGCTACGACGGCAATCTCTACGCCGTCAACTGCGACACCGGGGAATCGCTGTGGACCTTCGCCACCGATGACGGCGTGGGCTCCTCACCGGTGGTGGCCGGCGGCGTCGTCTACGTGGGCAGCGACGACGGCAATCTGTACGCCGTGGACGCCGGCACCGGGCAACAGAAGTGGAAGTTCCCCGTCGGTCATATCGTCTACTCCTCGCCGACCGTCTTCGGCGGCGCCGTATACGTCGGCAGCAAGAACGGCACCCTCTACGCCGTCCGCACGGACACGGGCAAGCAGTTGTGGACGTACCCGACCGGCGAGGACATCCGCTCCTCCCCCTCGGCGACCGGCGACGCGGTGTACGTGGGCAACGACAGCGGCACCGTCTTCGCGGTCAACCGCTGAACACCGCGAGGCCGACTCCGTCCTTGCCCGCGCCGAACCCTCCGGCACCGGGCCGCCGAACCCGGGCAGACGAAGGGCGACGCTGCCGTTGTGCGAGCATGATCTTGAACAGCTCGGCGGGGATACGCGGTTGGTGAACCGCTGGTCGGGTCTGGTCGTAGTAGGGGTGGGTCATCGGTGCTCCTGTCCGGCCGTCGGCGCCGGCAGGGGCGCATGGTGGGCCGCGGTTCTCGCGAGATGAGGTAAAGGGGCGCATGGCGACTTCCCGGTACCGCTGTTGGTACGGCGTGGCGCGGTGGACCGCCGTGGGTGTCGGTAGTGCCGGGGTGCGCCGGTGAGCGACTCGAACGGCGCCGCGAGGACGGCTGTCACGCTCCTGGACATCCTGCTGCATGCTGCCGAGGAGGCTCCGCGTCAGGTCATCGTCCACGTCCGCGCGGACGGCAGCGAGCACACCGTGACCTTCGCGCGCCTGCGCGAGGAGGCGTTGCGCGTCGCAGGCGGCCTGCAGGCCGCGGGACTTCGGCCCGGCACCCCCGTCCCGATCGTCGCCGGCCCCGGTGAGAACTTCCAGCCGATGTTCTGGGGTGCGCTGGCCGCGGGGCTCGTGCCCGTACCGCTCGCCGCGGACGCGCGCCGCGTCGGACCGGTGTGGGAACTGCTGGGCAGGCCCGCCGTCATGGTGGACGACACCACCGAAGCCCTGTTCGCCGAACTCCCGGGCCCGGTGCGCCATTTGCGGCTGGGCGAGTTGCGTGAGGGCCGCCCTCCGCGTCGGCTGCCCGAGGCCGGCCCGGGGGACATCGCGTTCCTGCAGTTCTCCTCCGGCAGCACCGGCGCCCCGAAGGGCGTGGAGCTCACCCACGGCGCCGTACTGGCCAACCTCCGGCAGATCCGTACCGCGATGGCCATCACCTCCGCCGACGTGCTGGCGAGCTGGATGCCGTACTTCCACGACATGGGCCTGATCGGCACCCACCTCGTCCCCATGGCGGCGGGCCTGAAGCAAGTACGACTGGAACCGCTGTCCTTCGCCAAGCGTCCGGCCCGGTGGCTGGAGGCGGCGGCACGGCACCGGGCGACCCTGCTGTCCGCGGCGAACTTCGCCCTGTCCCTGGCCGTGCGGCGGGTGCCGGAGAGCACCTGGTCCGCACTGGATCTGAGTTCGGTACGGCTGCTGCTCGTGGGGGCGGAGCCCATCGCACCGCGCGTCTGGCGGGAGTTCACCGCCGCGGCGCGACCGGCCGGGCTGGACGCCACGGCCCCGCTTCCCGTGTACGGGCTGGCCGAGGCCACGCTCGCCGTGACCGTGCCCCCGCTCGGGGAGGCCGCCGAGCCGTTGGTACTGGACCGTGGGGCGCTGAGCCGCGGCCGGGCCGTCCCCGCCGAACCCGGCCCGCACGCCGTCGAACTGATGGACGTCGGCCGTCCCGTCCCGGACTGTGAGGTCCGCGTCACGGACGACTCCGGCGGGCAACTCGGCGACCGGCGCGTCGGCCACATCGAGGTACGTGGCCCTCAAGTGGCGCGCGGCTACCACCGTTCCCTCGAAGCGAGCGAGACCGCGTTCCGCGACGGCTGGCTGCGCACCGGGGACCTCGGCTTCCTGAACGAGGGCCGCCTGTGCGTCACCGGCCGGCACAAGGACGTCGTCTTCGTCGGCGGCCGCACCTTCCACGCGTCCGACATCGAGGAGACCGTCGCCGCCACCCCGGGACTGCCTGCGGGCACCACGGCGGCGATCGGGTCCACCGACCCGGACACCGGCGCCGAACGGGTCGTGGTCTTCGTGCAGTGGGCGCGCCCACCGATGACGACCGCCCTTCGGGTTCTCCGTGCGGCGGCGGCCCGCGTCCGGGAGGCGCTGGGGCACGACGACGTACGGGTGCTGCCCCTGCCGCCCGGCGCGTTTCCCCGTACGACCAGCGGCAAGTTGCGGCGGGGGCTGATGCGCACGCGCTTCGAGTCCGGTGCCTACGGTGCGGTCGAGGCGCGGTTGTCGGGGGCGCGGGCCGAGGCCGTACCGGCCCGGGGGACGCCGAGCGGTACCGGGGAGGGCGTCTTCTCGGGGGCTGTGACGGCTGCCTCGGTTCGGGAGGACGGGCCGGTGGGGGAGACGGCGGGGGAGACGAAGACGCGGCACGCGCATGGGGAGGCGGGCGTGCCGCGTGCGCGCCGGGAAGTGGAGGACGTTCTCCTGGGCATCTGGGCACGCACGCTGGACCTCGCTCCGACGCGCATAGGCCTCGACGACCGGTTCTTCGACCTGGGCGGGTCGTCACTGAAGGCGATGGCGGTACTCGCCGGGATCGAGGACGCCTTCTCCGTCACCGTGGAGCCCCGCGTCCTGCGGGACCACGACACCGTGGCCGCGCTCGCCGGGCATGTGCTGACACAGCTCGCGGCAGCTCCGGGCGCGATCTCCTCGACGGCGCTGGAGCCCTCCTCCGAGGGCCCGGGGCAGCAGCCGCTGGCAGTCCTCGCCACGGCTTGCCGCTTTCCCGGGGCCGAGACGCCCGAGGCCTTCTGGGAACTGCTCGCGGCCGGCCGCGACACCGTCACCGCGATACCTGAGGGCCGCTGGGGCAGTGCCACTGACGCCCCCGCCCGCTTCGGTTCCTTCCTCGCCGACCCCGCGGCCTTCGACGCCGCCTTCTTCGGCATGGACGACGAGGAGGCACGCGCCACCGACCCGCAGGCCCGGATCTTCCTGGAACTGGCCCACGAAGCCCTGGAGCGTGCCGGATACGCGGGGCCGCGACGCACCGGCCGCAGGGTCGGAGTGTTCGCCGCCGTAGGCGACAGCGGATACCGGGAGATCCTGACCGACGCGGCGGACGGAGACCTCGCCCGCCACCCGGCCGCGCTCACCGGCAACCTGCCGAACCTGATCGCCGCCCGCGTCTCTCAGGCCCTCGACCTCGACGGCCCCGCCCTCGCGGTGGACACCGCCTGCTCGTCGGCGCTCGTGGCGCTCCATCTGGCGCGGCGCAGCCTGGAGTCCGGCGAATGCGATCTCGCCGTGGTGGGCGGCGTCCAGCTGGCCCTCACCTCCACCGGCCACCGGCTGCTGGAGCGCGCGGGCGCGCTGTCCCCGACCGGCGGCAGCCGCCCCTTCGATGCCGCCGCCGACGGAATCGTGCCGGGGGAGGGCGGAGCTGCCATCGTCCTCGCACGCCTGGACCACGCGCGGCGGGACGACGACCCGGTGCTCGCCCTCGTGCGCGGCACGGCGGTGAACAACGACGGCCGGTCGCTCAGCCTGCTCGCCCCCAACCCGCGCACCCAGCGCGAGGTCATCACCCAGGCCTACCGCGAGAGCGGCATCGACCCGGACGCCGTGTCCTACGTGGAGGCGCACGGCACCGGCACCCCGGTCGGCGACCCTGTCGAGGCACAGTCGCTCGGCCACGCCTTCCCGCCGCGCGCGGACGGCCGTGCGCGACTGCTCGGTTCGGTCAAGGCGAACCTCGGCCACCTGCTCAACGCGGCGGGCATGCCCGGCCTGGTCAAGGTGGTTCTGGCGCTTCAGCACCGGCAACTGCCGCCGTTCCCGCACGGCACCGCGCCCGCGTCGTACCTGGCACGTGTCGCGCCCGGCTTCGAACTCGTCACCGAGCACCGGGACTGGAGCGTCCCCGGCGTCCCCGGCCCGCTGGTCGCGGGCGTCAACGCGTTCGGTTTCGGCGGCACCAACGCGCACGCCGTTCTTGAGGAGGCGCCCCGGAGGGAACGGGAGAACGGCAGGGACCGGAGGGACACTCCCTCGCGTGCCGACGCCGACGAGCCGTACGGGCCGCACCTGCTGACGCTGTCGGCCCGGAGCGCCGACGCCCTGCGGGCCGCCGCCTCCGACCTGGCCTCGTACCTGCGGACACACCCGGAACTGGACGAGGCCGAGGTCTGCGCCGCCGTCAACACCGCACGCGACGACGGTCCGCACCGCCTCGCGCTCGTCGCCGAGGGTGACCTCGCCGACCGTCTCGACACTGCCGCAGGGGCGGGTACCGTCACCCGGTCCCGCCCGCGGACGGTGTTCCTGCTGCCCGGCCAGGGGGCACAGCGTCCCGGTCAGGGCCGTGCCCTGTACCGGACGGCCCCGGTGTTCCGCGACGTCCTGGACGAGGCCTCCTCGCTGACGGGCCCGGTCCTCGGGCGCTCGCTCGCGCAGTGGTGCCTCGATCCCGGCGTGGACCCGGCCGAGCTGGCCAGGACGGAGGTGGCACAGCCGCTGCTCGTGGCGTTCGGGGTGGGGCTGGCCCGGCAGCTGGCCGAGTGGGGCGTGACGGCCGACGCGGTCGTCGGCCACAGCGTCGGCGAGGTGGCGGCCGCGTGTGTCTCCGGTGCGCTGCCCCTCGCCGAAGCAGTGGGGTTCGCCGCCGAGCGCGGGCGCCTGGTGGGCTCGGTCGCCGCCCGGGGAGCCATGGCCGCCGTCAGGGGCGACGAGGACACCGTCGCCGAACTCGTCGCCGCGTCCGGTGGCGCGCTGTGCGTGGCCGCCGTCAACGGGCCGGCGCAGGTGGTGCTGTCCGGCGCCGAGGACGCCGTCGACCGCGCCGTCGCGGAACTGACGAGGCGTGGTGTGGCCGCGCGGAGGCTCAGTGTCTCCCATGCCTTCCACTCGCCGATGCTGGAGCCGGTCCTCGCGCCTCTGGGGGACGCGGCGAAGACCCTGACGGTACGACCGGCGGCCGTACCGATGCTGAGCACGGTCACCGGTGAGTGGCGGCCCGGCCTCACCCCCGAGTACTGGGGGGAACACGCGGTACGGCCGGTGAGGTTCGGCACGGCGGTGGCGAGGCTCCTGGACGAGGGCTACGACACCTTCGTGGAGCTCGGCCCCGGGAACTCACTGGGCGGGGCGGTCCATTCGGCCGCCGCCGCGCACGCCTCGGGAACCTCCGACGTGACGGTGCTGACGGCTGTGGATTCCTCGGCCACCAGCAGTGGCGAGGGTCCATCCGCCGCAGGGGTACGGGGGCTGCTGGAGACGGCGGGTCGGCTGTGGACGCGTGGGGCGGCACTGGACCGGGCGGCACTCGACGGCGCGGCAGGCCAGGAGACACCTGGGGCCGGGCGGCCGAGGTTGCCCGTGCCCACGTACCCGTTCCGCCGCTCCCGCCACTGGCCGCTGGGGCCCGACGCGGCACCCGCCGCCCAGCGCATCGACTGGCGGGACGCACCCCTGACGCCCGCACCGGGCCCCCGCGTGGTGCGGTTGACCGGCGCCGACCACCCGCTCGGCCCGGCCTTGGCCGAACGCCTCGCCGGTCGCGGGGTGACGGTACTCGGGCAGGACGATCCCCACGAACCCGGCACGGCCCCGCCCGACACGGTGGTGTGGCTGGGCGGGGAGGACGCCGGAAGCGGAAGCCACAAGTCCGTGGCCGCCGCCCAGAGTTCCGCGCTGCCGTCCCTGTCCCGGGTGCTGGACCTGATCGCCACCGGCTGCTCCCGGCTGCTGGTGGTCACCGAGGACGTGTACGTCACCGGTGCCGCACCCGAGCACCCGGCACCGGCGCAGGCACTGCTGCACGGCTTCGCGCTGGCCCTGCCCGAGGAGCACCCCGGACTCGCCTCCCGTGCCGTGGACCTGTCCTCCCACGACACCCTCGACACCCGCCTCGACGCACTGGAACGCGAGCTGTCCGCGGGCCACGCGCCGGGCGCGGACAGTACCGTCGCATGGCGTGCCGGCCGCAGGCTCAGCCGTACGCCGGTCGACGTGACCGACGTGACCAACGCCCCTGCGGCGCTCGACGCACTGCCGCCGGAGGGCACGTACCTGATCACCGGGGGCGCCGGGGGGCTCGGTTCCGCCCTCGCGCGCGACCTGGCCGACCGTGGCGCGCGCGAGGTGATCCTGACCGAACGGTCCGCGACCGCGCCGCAGGACCTGCTCGCCGACCTCCGGGCCCGCGGTACCCGGGTTCGCTACCACGCGGCCGATGTGACCGACGCGACCGCCGTCGACGCACTCGTTGCCGCTCTGCCCCCTCTGGACGGCGTCTTCCACGCCGCCGGTACGGCTCGGCCGGGCACCTTGCGGGCCAAGACGGCAGGAGAGATCGGCGGCGTCCTCGCCGCGAAGGTACGGGGCACCGTACTGCTCGCCGAGGCGCTGCGCCGGCACGGCCGGGAACCGGCCGTGTGCGTCGCCTTGTCCTCGGTCTCCTCGGTGCTGCCCGGCCTTGCGGGCGGGCTCGGCGACTACGCGGCGGCCAACGCCTTCCTCGACGCCTTCGCCGCCGCCGAGCGCGCGGCGGGCCGGCCCTGGCAGGCGGTCGGCTTCGGACCCGTCGCCGACACGGGACTCGCCCGCGGAACGCGGACCGGTCAGACCGGTGCCCGGCTGCGCGCCCGCGGCCTGACTCCCATGGGTACGCACGCCGCCCTCGCAGGGCTGCGGACGGCCGTCGCCACCGACGCGGCGCACCTGCTGGTGACGACGCCTCCGGCGACATCCACGCCTGCGAGCGGGAGCTTTGCCGCGGACGCGCCTCCGGCGATGGCCGGACCCACAACCCTCGTACCCCCCGTCCCGGCGGGCGACGGCACCTCGGCCGACCCCGCGCACATCACTGACCTGGTACGCCGCCTGCTGTCCCAGGCACTGCACCGAGCCCCGGAGGACATCGGCGACGACGAGCAGTTCCTCACCCTCGGACTGGACTCCCTGACCGCAGTCGACCTCGCGCGCCGACTGGAGACGGAACTCGGGCTGCCCCTGCCGGCCACGCTGCTCTTCGAGTACCGGACGATCGGCGAACTCGTCTCCCACCTGGGCACCTGGACATCTCACCCGGGCACACAGACGCCCCACACTCCCTCTGCCGCGGACAGCGGCCAGGAGGAAGACACCCCCCGCCCCCTCACCCCCGTCCAACGCGCCTTCCTCACCACCGAGGCGCTGCACGAAGGCGTCACCGCCTACGGCTACGTACGCCAGACCATCAACGGTCCCCTCGACTCCGATCTCCTCGGCCGAGCGCTCGCCCACCTCGCCGCGCGCCACTCCATGCTGCGTCTGCGGACCACCCGGGACGTCACGGCGCCGCGCCAGTACGCCACACCCGCAGCTCCCACCGACCGCGCGCCCCGCTGGTACGAGGTGCACGACGTCACGACGCCACCGGCAGCCCTCGAACAGGAGCTGTGCAACCGCCCGTTCGACCTGACCGCCGAAGACCCCGTGCGCGCCGTCCTCATACGCGAGCACGCACACCTCGCGCACCTGCTCCTTGTCGTCCACCACAGCGTCGCGGACGGCTTCAGCCTCAAGGTCCTCGGCGAGGAACTCTGGGAGCTCTACACCGCGCTCGTCCACGGCCGCACCCCCGAACTCGCCCCGCCACGGGCCGAGTTCGCCGACTACGCCGCCCACGTCACCGCCGAGCGGCAGTCGGCGGCCTTCACCCGGGACCAGCAGTACTGGCGGGAGCGGCTCACCGAGCACACAGCGGCCACGACGAACACACCCACGCTCACGACCGGGACCCCGACCCCGGCCCCGGCCCTGCCCTACGACGGCGATCCCGAAGCACTCCCCGCCCCGCCGCTCACCCACCACCAGACCGGCATCGACGCATCGTTGACGGCAGCGCTGCGCGAGACGGCCGCCCGGCACGGCGTCTCCCTCTTCCACCTGCTGCTCGCGGTGTACTGCCGTTGCCTGGCGCGCTGGAGCGGCGAACGGGCCGTCGCCGTCAACGTGGCCCGTTCCCGCCGCGAGGCACCCCTGCCTGGCATCGACCGCCTCGTGGGGCCGCTCGCCGACACCCTGCCGGTGTTCGCCGCCGTCGACCGCGGCGAGCCGGTGACCGTACTGGCCCGGCGGCTGGAGCGGATCTGGCGCGAGGCGGAGTCCCACGCGACCCTCAGCAGCCCCGACCTCGCCGCGCTGCTGCCCGCCGGCGGTCCCGCCCCGCGCACGGTGGCCCCGGCAGGGTTCAGCTTCGCCCGTTTCCCCGTGCACCACGGGCGCGACTGGCCGGTCACCGTGACCCCGACCGCGGCGGCCACCGCCTCCGCCGCGACCCGGCTCGGGCTGTTGTGCTGGGAAGCCGACGTGACCCTGCGCTTCTCCTGGAACCACCCCGCCCGCCTCTTCCGGCGCGAGACCGTGGCGCGTCTCGCCGACGAGTACCTGACCGAACTGCGTGCCGCCGCAGAGGAGTTCACGGCGGCGCCTGCTGCGGAACCGGTAGCAGAACCGGCCCGCGCGTCGACGCCGGGGACGGCAGCGGCGTCCGACGGGCTGTCCGACGGGATCGTGGACCGCCTGCGCGCCCGGTTCCGTACGACAGCCCGCGCCGTCGCCGTCGACACCGGCGGCACCACGCTCACCTACGCCGACCTCGACGACGCCTCCCGAGCCCTCGCCGCCCGGCTGCGGGCGAGCGGCGTACGCCCCGGCGACCTGGTCGGACTGCTCACCGAACCCGGCCCGGACACCGTCGTCGGCGTGGTCGGCATCCTGAGAGCGGGCGCCGGCTGGGTGCCCCTGGACGCCGCCCACCCCGTCGCCCGGCTCAACGACCAGGTGCACCGCACCGGGGCCCGTGTGCTGGTCTGCCACTCGGCCACCCGCGAAACCGCCGCCGCGCTGGGCGCCGTAACCCTGGTCGCGGCCGACGACCCGGCACCCGTCGCGGCCACACCGTCCCCGGACCGGCTGCCACCCGCTGCCCCCGACGCGACCGCCTACGTGATCTTCACCTCGGGTTCCACCGGCCGCCCCAAGGCCGTCCCGATCACCCACCGGTCCATGCTCAACTACCTCGACTGGTCACTGTCCACCTTCGGTTACGGCCCCGGGGACCGCCTCATACAGACGGCGTCCCTCTGCTTCGACGCCTCCGTACGCCAGTTGCTGGCACCGCTGCTGGCCGGCGCCACCATCCACACCCTCACCCGGGACTTGCTGCGCGATCCCGAAGCGCTGCTGGACCGCGTGGTGGCGGACCGGATCACGGTGTGGAGCTCGGTGCCCACGCTGTGGGAACGGCTGCTGACCGCCGCCGAGACGAGGGTGCGGCAGGACGGGACACCCCCGGACCTGTCGGCCCTGCGCTGGGTCCACGTCGGCGGCGAGGCACTGCCCGCCGCACACGTACGCCGCTGGTTCGACCTGCTCGACACCTGCGGGGGCCGCCGACCGGATCACCGCGTCTCCAACCTGTACGGGCCCACCGAAGCCACCATCAACGCCACCTGCCACATCATCGACACCCGGCCGGCCGACGACGTGACGCAGCTGCCGATAGGCCGGCCGGTGGCCGGCTGCGAACTGGCCGTCGTCGCCGAGGACGGCAGCCCGTGCCGGCCCGGCGAGGCAGGCGAACTGCTGATCGGCGGGGTGGGACTGACGCCCGGCTACCTCGGCGAACCCCAGCTCACCGCGGCGGCCTTCATCGAGCGCGACGGCCGCCGCTGGTACCGCAGCGGCGATCGCGTCCGCCAACGGCCGGACGGCGTACTGGAGTTCCTCGGGCGCCTCGACGACCAGGTCAAGGTCCGCGGCCACCGGGTGGAACTCGGCGAGGTCGAGGCCGCGCTGACGAACCATCCGGACATCTCCCGCGCTGCCGTACTGCTCCAGGACGGACGTCTCGTGGCCTACGTCGAGTCCCGGCCCGGCTCGGACGCGCCCGACGTCCGCGAGGTGCGCGCCCGCCTCTCCCGCGCCCTGCCCTCGTACATGCTGCCAGCGCGGATCTGCCCGGTCCCGGCGCTCCCACTGACCGGCACCGGCAAGACCGACCGCGTTCGACTGGCCGTCGAAGCCGAGGACACATACGGCGATGACCGGCCGGCGCACCGCAACCCGGAGCCGTCCCGACCCGAACCCACCCCCGCGACCACCACCGAAGACACCCTGGCCCGCATCTGGTCGGCACTGCTGGACGTACCGGACGTCTCCCGGGAGGACGACTTCTTCGCACTCGGCGGCGACTCCATCCTGGTACTGGAACTCTTCGCCCGGCTGCGCCAGGAACTGCCAGCCGTCCCCCGCCCGACAGCCATCTACACCCACCGCACGCTCGGCGCACTCGCGGCGGCCCTCGACGCCGCCGCGGAACAAGCGGAACGACAGGCGGAGTCCCCGGCGGCCCTCGCCGCCACCGAACCGGCCCCCGCCCCCGCTTCCCCGCAGCCCGACGCCCCTTTCGCCCCCTACCCCCTCACCCCTTCCCAGAGGGGATTCCTCCTCGCCGAGACCATCACCCCCGGCGCGGGCTCCGCCTGGCTCGCCCGGTTCCGGCTGAGCGGGCGACTGCATCACGACGTACTCCAGCACGCCGTCGACGTACTGGTGGAGCGCCACCCCATGCTGCGGACCATGTTCCCCGCCGGTGCCCGCCCGCCCGTACAGCAGGAGCTGCCGCCCTCACTGCGCCTGCCCGTCGAGACGGAGACCCTCACCCACCCCGACCTGCTGGAGCACCGCACCGCAGAGGAAGCACGGCGCCGGCTCGAACCCTGGGCCTGGCCGCTGCTGCGCCTACGGCTGTTCACCCTGGCACCCGACGAGCACGTACTCTTCGTCCACGCGCACCACCTCATCGGCGACGGCTACAGCGCGGCCCTGCTCGCCCGCGAACTGCTCACCGTGTACGACCGGCTCGCCCGAGGTCTGCCGCACGGCCTGCCGCCCCTGCACAGCACCTTCCGCGACCATGTCGCCCTCGCCACCGGGCGCACCCGACCCCCCGGCCCGCAGGCCGAGGAGTACCGCGCACGCCACAACGCCCCCTACACACCGCCCGCCCTGCACGCACAGACCACGAAGACCACCGTGGGCGCCGACTACTCACCGGCGTTCCACACGACGGCCTTCACACTCGACACCGCCACGACCCGGGATCTACGCCGCCTCGCCCTGGCCGCGCGCTGCACCCTGCACGCGCCCCTGCTCACCGCGTACTACCGCGCCCTCGCCGAACTCACCGGCCGGCGCGACCTGGTGCTCGGGCTCGCCGTCAGCGGGCGCGAGGAGTCCACGGCCGACGCGCACCGGGTGTTCGGCCCGTTCGCCGAAGCGGTGGCGCTGCGCCCGGCCGCCCCGTCCGGCGAACACCGCACGCCCGCCTTCGGCGAGGACCTGGCACGGATCGCCGCGGAGACGGTCGCGGCCAGGGCTGAAGGACCCACCGACCTGCGCACGCCCGCGGGACTGCCGCGCACGGCCCAGTTCTTCTTCACCTACCTCGACTTCCAGGCCCTGGGCCCCCTGCCCGACGACTCCCTGCCCGACGGCTCCCTGACGCTGCACACGGACGACTCCGGCACCGCCCTCGCCCTTCCTCCCGCGGGCACCGACGTGTTCCTGGCCGCCGGTCCGACCGCGACCGGCGAAGCGCTGCGTGTGACCGTGCGGGCCTCGGCGGCGGCATTCACACCCCACGAGCTCACCGGTTTCGCCGAGACGATACGACAGCAACTGCGAGAGGCGCTGCGCGAAGAGGGCCGGGACGGGTTCCCTGAGAGGGAGTCACCGCGCGGGCCTGCTGACGGGGATGGGCGTGCGGCGATCCCGGCGCCGCGCGGCCCTGCCGCCGCGGACGCGCAAACGGCTCCCTCCCAGCCGTACGAGAATCCCAGCCGCCCGGGCGCAGGGCGAAGCCCCGGCACGGGTGGCCGTTCGCCCCGACGCACCCGCCGGGACGGCCTCGACGCCGCTCTCGTGGGATACCTGCCCGCCCCCCGCGACCTCGCCACGTTCGCCGGACTGCCGCAGGAGGCCCTCGACCGGGACCACATACGCGCCCTGCTGTTCCCGGAAGGCCGCGCCCGCCTGCTGGAGACGGCCATCACCCCGCTCGGCAGCTCCGGTTTTGTGGCCCTCCCCTTGTTCGCCGACGAACTGGCCTCTGGCGGCGGCCTGGCCGCCCGCACCGCCCGGGCCGTCGAGCACGCCGCCTCCCTCGGCGCGCGCTGCGTCTCCCTCGCCGGCATGATCCCCTCCCTGACCGGCTACGGCTACGACGTCCTGCGGGAGACCACGACGACCGCGGCGCTCACCACCGGCCACGCCGCGACGACCGTCGCCGTCGCCAAGACCGTCCACGCCGCGCTCGCGGCGACCGGCCGCCACCTTGAGGACCTGTCCCTCGCGGTGGTCGGATGCGGCTCCATCGGCACGTCGTCGCTGCGGCTGCTCCTCGCCACGGCGCACCGCCCGCCGGCCCGGCTGCTGCTGTGCGACGTCGAGGGCAGCACCGCACGGCTCCAGCGGCTCGCGGCCGACCTGTCCGCCCACGGACCAGCGGTGCCCATCGAGGTCATCGAGACCGCCGGGTCCGGAGGCGCCCTCCCGGACGCGGTCTACGAGGCCGACGTGATCGTCACCGCGGTCAGTGGTGCCACCGCACTCCTCGGCATCGACCGACTGAGGCCCGGCGCGATCGTCGTCGACGACTCCTTCCCGCACTGCTTCGACACCGCACGGGCCCTGGACCGCATGAAGAACCACCAGGACGTTCTCGTGGTCGGCGGCGGCCTGCTCGCCCTCGACCCCGTCCGGACCCGGCCGGCCGGGGACCTTCCGGCCGCGGCGAGCGCGGGCGCCGCCACCGCCCGGACCGGGCTCCCCGGCACCCTCGCCTCATGCCGTCTGGAGTCACTGCTCCACGCCCGTCTCACCGCCCCCGGCCGCGCCGAGTCGCACCACGGGACCCAACTGCCCCTGATCCACGGCCTCGTCGATCTGCCGCGCGCCCTCGCCCACTGGGACGCGGCCGAGGCCGCAGGGATCCGCGCCGCCCCGCTGCACCTCGTCGATCACGTCATCACTCAGGAGGCGCTTGACGCCTTGCGCTGACGGGGGCGGCCGGGTGGCCGCGCGGCATGCATGCGCGAGCGAGCCCGGGGCGCGACGGGGGACACACGCCACGGCTGTCATGTACTATCCGCCCCCGACCGACGCTGGAGGAGGCCATGGCCGAGGCCCGGCGCCGTACCAGCGACGCCGGCACCGTCAGTGACATGGCCGGCGCAGTCGTCGAGTTGCCGCATCCGGCGGACGCCCATGTCGGGGAGGGAGTGATGGTGCGCAGGCCAATCGATGGCGAGGTACACGTCCACTACGGCCAGATCTACGTCGAAAGCGATCCGGACAGCTTCGGCCCGGATCTCAAGGAGGCCTTCGCCGGCCAGGAAAGTGGACTGTGCGGGGCCGCGATACCCGGCGCGCTGTGGCTGACGACCGGGCTGCACACGGGCAACGTCGGTTTCACTGTCGAAGTCCACGACCAGGCACCGCCGTTGGACCCGGTGTGGGAGGACGTCGTGGAGGTGTCCTTCCGCCCGCTGTCGGCGCACAGCGTGCTCATGGAGTGGGCGGGGGAGGACAGCTGGGAGCTGGACCTGGAAGAGACCGATTACCGCGTGCGCTACAGCGCCCAGGGCATGGACCGGGCCAGGCAGCAGGACACCAGACTGGACGAGGAACCGCAGGTGGACCGGTACCTCCTGCAGTTCTGGCCCGCCCCGCCCGGGCCGGACCGCGTGCTGCGGCAGGCCTCGGAGACCGCCGCCTACCGGCACGACTACGCCCGCAGCCAGCCACCGCCTCCCACACCCGCCGAGCGCGCCGAAGCCGAACGTCTGGCCCGCCTCGCACAGGAACAGGCCGACCGGGAGCGGCGGTTGGCCCGGGAGAGATGGGAGTGGGGCGGGCAGCTGCCGAGCGAGACCCTGCGCCAGGTCGGCGGCAACGTCCGCGGCTTGCTCCGCTTCGACCCGGCCCTGGTCCACGCCCTCGACGCCGCGGGCCCCGAGACCCAGCGCACGGTGGCTCTGCTCGCGGCCCGCCGTGCGTGCACCGCGGCAGGGATCGCCGGCCTCGACTGGGTCGCCGACGCGCTCACCGCCCTCGCCGAGGGACGCCCGCTGCCCCCGCCCTTCGACGATCCCGCACACCTGTGGCGGACTCTGGACCGCGACCCTCGTGTCCCCGACCGGACCGTCGGCTGTGCGGTCGAACCCGAGCGGCCGCCTTTCCGGCCGCCCGCCGCCCCCGGCACACCCACGGCCATGCCCAAGCCGCAGCCGGCGCCGCAGCCACCGACGGTGGGCCCCGCGGCCGTCGCCGGGACATCGCCGCACCCGCCCGGCCCCTCGGCGCCGCAGCCCACCGGATCCCCGCGTTACACAGCGGTGATCACCACCGGTCCTCCGGACCCGTCCCTGCGGATGTCGCAGCCTCACATGGCCGTTCCCGCAGTGACCGACGCCGCCGAAGCCGACCCGCTCCAAGCGGCCCTCGACGCGGTCTACGCCGCCGTGGCCGCCTACGGCGAGGACTACCCGGCACTCCTGGAAGAGGTCTGGTCCGTGTGCGAAGGCCGCAACCGGTAGTCGGCACACCGACCGGAGAGGCGATCACACCCCGCCCGGTGCTGCTCATACTGATCCGGACTGATCCGGGCGGCTGCAGAGCACCAACAGCGTCCAGAACACGCACTGTTGCCGCGGCCCCAAGGAGCGGGAAGTGGGCCTGCGGCCGAAGAAGGGTCGCCCCGCTGATGCGCGTATCGAAGCGTTGGCCGAGCGGCATACGGGCCTCGCCTTGCGGCCCCTGCCCCGGCGCCCCGGTCGCACCCGCCGTCCGCCGTGCGCTCGCGGGCGTTCGGCGTAAGGGTTTGCCGCAGCGCCTGCTGAGGTTCGTCGAGGCCGAGGCGCGCCTCGGCGGCCCCACGCTGTCCCAGACTTCCGGACTTAACGGGGGATTCGTCTCGGGGCACTCGATGTCCACCTGCCGTAGTGTCCGGTCAGACGCGCCAGGCTTCTCCCCGTGCTAAGCGGAGGGCTTGCGGCTTTGACAGCCGCTCCCGCGTCGACCGAATCGCGAATTCGACGAAGGGGCGGGAAGTCGAGTAGCTGCGAAGCGGGCTCCCCATCGGGAGGAGCCTCCGTCCTCAGCTGACAAACGGGCGGCGATCGGTCCAGGGGTGTGCGAGTTCGAGGGTGCGAGACACCTGGAGGAGGAGGTCTTCCCGCCATGGTGCGGCGATGATCTGGATGCCGACGGGCAGGCCGGTGGCGTCGTCGTGGTGGATGGGGACTGAGATCGCCGGTTGTCCGGTCACGTTGAACACTGACGTGAACACCCCCATCGGGTAGCTGTTCAGCAGTGCCATCAGGGGATCGTCGTCGGTGCCTGCCCGCCAGGCACCGACGAGCGGCGGGAGGCACGCCATCGTGGGCGTGACGAGGAGGTCGAAGCCGGCGAGGAAACCTTCGACGATGCGCCGCGACAACTGTTGGGTCTTCCGCACCCCTTCCGCGTAGGCCCACGAGTCGATCGATCGTGCCGCGTCACGCAGGGCACGACTGTGGGGCTCGACACGGTCCGGGTCCGCGAGCGCGATCCC
Source organism: Streptomyces sp. NPDC002845 (assembly GCF_053591955.1). Lineage (NCBI taxonomy): Bacteria > Bacillati > Actinomycetota > Actinomycetes > Kitasatosporales > Streptomycetaceae > Streptomyces > Streptomyces sp. NPDC002845. The sequence goes on from NZ_JBSFUU010000059.1 coordinate 45,797, forward strand.
GGCGCCGCCGATGTTCCATATGGTCGTGAACGCCGCGACCAGCTCGTCGGCAGGGGGCAGCGGAAGGCGAGTGTCGACGACGTGGTGACCGGCGGATTCGAGCGTCCGAAGAGCGACGCCGACGGCTGCCGTGCACGCCGGGGCCACGCTTATCCCGTCGATCGGAGAGTCGGTGAGCGCGCCGATCCGCAGCCCGGTCGGTGCGTCCGTCTTCATCGCGGTGGCAAAGGACCTGTGCGGGGTCGGGGGTGACCACCACGCGGCCGGATCATGGCGTGCCAGCACATCGAGGGCGGCCGCGGTGTCTGACACCGAGCGGGTGAGCACGCCGCTGGTGGCGAAACCTTCTACGTTGACGGTCGCGTTGGTGACCAGGCCGCGGGTGGGTTTGAGCCCGACGAGGCCGTTGCACGACGCGGGGATGCGGATCGACCCGCCGCCGTCTTCGGCATGGGCGATGGGCGCCATCCCGGCGGCGACGGCAGCGCCCGCTCCGCTCGACGACCCGCCTGGCGTGCGGTCCGGCTCCCACGGGTTGCGCGAGATGCCCAGGGCCTCGTTCTCGGTGAAGGGCAGGGTGCCGAACTCAGAGGTGGTGGTCTTGCCGAGCAGGACGAACCCCGCGTCCACGAACCGTCGCACGACCGGGTCCGATGCTGCGGCCGGCGCCTGCCCGGCGCCAGTGGACCCATGGGTGGTGGGCCATCCGGCCACGTCAAGGAGGTCCTTGATCGGCAGCGGGACGCCGTGGAACGGCGGGAGGTCTTCGGTCGACGCGGCCCGCGCTACTGCATCAGCTGCGGCAGACGCGGCTTTGCGGACGTCGTCGTCGGCCCGGTGGCAGAAGGCGTTCAGCCGAGGGTCGAACTCGTCCATCCTCTCAAGACAGCAATCGGCCACCTCGACCGGGCTCACCTCCTTTCGGCGTATGGCTGCGGCGAGCTCGACGGCCGGCGTGAACGGGTCAATCGGCGAGCGCATCACGAGCGGTCCTTTCTGGTCCGCGGTGCTTACAGAAGCCGTCAGTGTCGTCGCGTCTGCGATATCGCGTCTTGGACGAATGTTCCGTACCTTGACGACATGCGATCCGCCGAGTCGGCTCATGACGCTGCGGCGGTGTGGGACATCGCCACCCCGTCGCGGCCCGGCCCGCTGCCGGGGGTCAGCATGGCCGGATTCCGCGCTCGTACCACGGACTTCGTCGACCTGAGCGTGGTCCCGTACCCGGCTGTCACGGTGGCCGTCAACCTTGGCGAGGGGCCGCTCGCCGTCGACGACATCAGCGGCCGGCAGCAGAACGGCAGTGTCGTCGTCGGACTCGTGCCCGGCGGCGTTCGCGGGCGCGGCCGTGACATCGAGTGCCTGCAGATGCGGCTGTCGCCGGTGGTCGCGCACGCGGTGCTGGGCGCCTCTTCGGAGTCGGGCGGGATGGTGGTCTCCCTCGATGACCTCTGGGGCAGCGACGCCGCGCGAACCCAGGAGCAACTGCGCGCTGCCGGGTTATGGGACGACCGGTTCGCGATCGCGGAGGCCATGCTCGCTCGACGATACGAGGCAGGCCGAGCGGTCGATCCGGAGGTCGCCTTCGTCTGGGGACAGATGGTGGCGAACCTGGGAGGGGTACGGGTCGAGCGGCTGGCAACCGAGGTCGGATGGAGCCGTAAGCGTCTGTGGTCCCGGTTCCGATCCCAGCTCGGCCTCAACCCCAAGCGCGCGGCTCAGCTTGTCCGTTTCGACCACGCGGCCCACCGTCTCGCCATGGGGCACAGCGCCGCACTGGTGGCGGCGGAGATCGGCTACGTCGACCAGTCCCACCTCCATCGGGATGTCATGGCCTTCGCCGGGGTGACGCCCACGGCCGTTGCGGTCGCCCCGTGGCTCGCGGTGGACGACGTCGCGTGGGCCGCGCTCCCGCATACCTGTCCAAGGCTTGACACGGCAGTCAGCACCCGGTCGGCGCGAGGCCGGTGGCGCTGGTCACGAGGGGAACTTTTCTCCAAGACGCCAGGCAGTTGCGCTTGTAACACTGGGGATTTCCACCCTGAAGTCGCTGGCGACGGGCCTGGCGTGAGTGGTGGGTGGGATGCTCGTGCCGCTCGTCGGCGTGATCGTGCCGGGGTGCTCGTCCGTCAGGACGGCTGCCGGATTCCCCGGAATCGCCGACGGGTCCGGTAGCCGCCCCCTACGCTCCGGAAGGACCGCCGAGGCGGCGCAGGGAGGGGAGCTTCATGTGCCGGACGTGCCGGCGTGGGTGATGGAGCGCCGCGTGATGCTGGCCGAGCGGCCGAGTAGTTGCGCAAGGAGCTGGCCGAGACGGAGGCGGAGGTGGCCGGGCTGGAGGCGGCCGAGGTCGTCTTCCGCCAGTACCTGGAGGACTGGCAGGCTGGACACCCCGACCAAGACGGCCTGGGCCGAGGCACTGGAGGAGCCCACCGGCGGGGACAGCGGCGGTGCCCAGGTCACGCCCGGGGCGGGAGGGAGGTTCCTGGTGCCGCACCGTGCCGACGGCATGGGCGTCGAGGCGCTGCCCCGGGACTAGCAGAAGATCATGGAGATCGTGGAGGGTGGCAGCGGGCCGGTGATGGCCAAGGACGTGGCCCTCGCCCTGGGCCGGGGTACCACGCCGGGCGAGGTGGAACCGGTGCGCGGAAAGCTGCGGAAGCTGTCCGAACGAGGCTGGCTGACCGCACCGGATCGGGCCGTACCTGCCGCGGTGAGCAGGCGCGGGGCCGCCGCGGCGGGGCCGATTCGGTGCGCAACGTACAGGCCGTCGGCGGAAGTTGGGGCCTTGTGTGAAGAAGAACTCCCGGCCCGCCGAGGGCCCGTCCGGTGTTGTCCTCGATACGTTGCAGGGCGCAGCCCTGCAACGTATCGGGCTCGGCACCCAGCTCGGCGCCCGGGGCCTCGCCGAAATCGGGGGACGACCACACACGGTTCGCCGACGCTCGCGGTCTGACAGCGTATGCGGGCTCCTCGCCCATCACCCGGGCCTCCCGCAAGAAGTCGAGCGTCACCCGCCGGTGGGCCAAGAACGACCGGCTCACCACCTCGGCTACCTCTGGGCGTTCTCCGCCATCACCGCCTCACCTGGCGCCAAGGCGCACTACCGGCGGCGGCGTGACGAACACGGAGACGGGCACGCGGCCGCCCAGCGCAACCTCTTCAACCGCATGCTCGGCCAGCTCTACCACTGCCTCCAGAAACACGAACTGTTCGACGAACAGACTGCTTTCCCAGCCCAACTTGCCGCTTGACACTTCGTCGTGGCGACGGCCATCACATGTCGGGCAAGCTCCGGCTTCTGGGGCACCAAGACCTGGAAGGAATTCCCGGACCCGAGTACGGGGCAGGCTGGAGCGGATCGAGTACGTCCTGTACGAGTGTCCGGACCGCACTCTTGCCTTCGACGCGTTCGGGCCGCTGGGCATCGGGCCGGTCGCCGGGTCCCGTTGGGCGCGACGGGGCGAGAGGGACCGACCGTCGGCGACCTGCCATCGCGCCCAGGGCGTGGTACCTCCACGGCTGCTACTCGGTCGGCGGGGACCGGGTGTGGGGCGTCAACCGGAGCCGCGAGGGCGCCGACCACACCCTCGTGGCGTTGAAATCGATCCGGTCCACCCGCTCGGACGGTGCCCCGATCCACAGCAACGGCCCGAAGTGCGCCTTGATCGGGGCAGTTCACTCTGGCCAGCTCCGACCACCCCAACCGCACCGTGCAGACCTGTGCCCTGCATGCCTGCCTGTGCCGGCGCGACGCCCACGCCCGCCAGCAGGATGTCCTGGCCGTCCGGCGCCGCGAACCCGCCCGCATCTGCGGTGAGAGAGGCATCCGGTGGGGAGGCCGGCCTCAGCACCGCCGCAGCTTGTACGGCCCGCTTGTGGGTTCCCATTCGGAACGTCCTGTTCCGGCGCGCCGAGCAGGGTTCTGTCGCCTTGTCTCATTCGTGGCCCATGGCATTCCGTCTCACGATCTCGGCCCTTGAGCCCTGACCATGAATCTCTCGGGCGGCTTGCGAATTCAGAAGGCTCGGCTCAGGTGATGACACACCAACACGATCCGTGCCTGTAACGCCAACACCTGGCGGAGTTCGCCTTCGGACCACGACGCGGCACCGGCACACCAGCAGAAGAACCCGTACGAGATCCAACGACGGACTACCGGCGCAGGACATTAGCCTGATGTTTGTGGATACGACAGGATTACTCCTGAGCGCGGTCGGCACGGTCGCCGGTGTCGTCAGCGCCTACTTCGCCTACGTGACGGTTCGCCACCAGCTGTCCAGGCGCCGGCACCGCCCCGTACCGCCGGTACCACTGCCCGCACCGGCGCCGTCTGCTCAAGGCTCCGCGCGCTACGACGTCTTTGTCTCGTATGGCCGCGAAGATGCCGACTGGGTGCGTTCGTTCGCGGCACGGCTCCGCGAGAAGGGTCTGAACGTGGCGTACGACGAGGTCGTGAGCAGGCCGGGAGGCATCCGCGTGCACACGGTCGAGAACGCGATCCGTGAGGCGGCGCACGGGCTGCTGGTGTTCAGCCCGGCGTCGATGAGCAGCGGTTGGGTCAGGCAGGAGTACGCCGCCCTGATGCAGCCGTCGATCGAGTCCGGCCGGCTGTTCATCCCTGTCGTGGTGGGGGACGTGGAGTTGCCGGAGTTCGCCGCCACCCGGTATTTCGCGGACTTTCGCGGGCTGGGCGACGGTTCGGGGCACGACGGTGTGTATGAGCGACGGGTCGACGAGATCGCGCGGGCGCTGCGTGACCGCTGACGTGGCCCGATCGATCGACAGAGGGATCGGCGAACAGATGAAACAGACGGGGTGGAGGGGGCAACAGACGGGGTGGAGGGGGCAGAGGGGCAGACGGGACGGTCCGACGTGGAGTGAGCCCTATTCCGTTCCGTCGTCGCCGACCCCAAGGTCCTCGTCGGCCGGGGCGCTCTGCGGCAGGGCGGACTGTTCGGCATGCCGCTTCGCCCCGTCAATGATCTCCAGGCACGCTGCATGGGCAGGTACTTCAGCAAGGACTCCGCGTCCCCGCTGACGACCTGCGGCACGTTCATGTGCTTGAGTTCCGCCAGGAAGATTTGCATGGCGACGGTGTCCCGGCCGAGAAGCTCGATCTTGCGCTCCAGCTGCACGACGTCCAGCAGCACGTGTTCCCGCTCGGCCGCGAGCTCTATGTGCCGGATCTCCGCCTTGATGTGGGCGTTCTTCTTCTGCTCCTCCAGTTCCTGGGTGCGTGTCTGCGCTTCGAACACCCTCTTGCGGGCCTTGTCGAGGTCACCGTCCAGGGATTCGAACTCACCCAGGTTGGTGCTCGCCGCTTCGACTCCCCACCCGGCGAGAGCATTGCGTACCTGCGCCGCCAGGTCTGTGCGGATGCTGGCGTACTGGGTAAGGAACTCCTCCACCGTGGACTCGGCGGCGATGCCGTTGAAGTATGTGTCCACGGCGCCGCCGAGCACCCGTTCGACGAACCGCTGTACTGGGGCGGGGTTGTTGACCAAGCCGCCCACCCCGGACGTCGAGGAGTCGCCGAACTCGCTGACCAACCGGGGAGCGGCGGCCTCGGGGATGTTCAGCGTCTGCCGGAGCTCCACCTGGAGCCGGTGCCCCTGGACGTTGACGCTGATCCGGTCGAGCGCGGCGTCGTAGTTGTTGTCCGACTGGGAACTGCCCTTGTTGCTCCAGTCCAGGATGAGCAGGCGGGTCGGTATGAGTACGACGCGTACGAACCAGGGGTTGAGCGCGTAGACAGAGCCCTCGCCGAGGGTCTCCTCCTGTACGCCCCGCCACCCTCCGCTCCCCAGGAACACCCAGGGCAGACGGAAGCTGCTGTGGCCTTTGACGATCGGGCCGACCCTGCGCTCTGCCCGGTCGGGCTCGGCGCCGTCCAGGGTGATCACTACTCCGGCATGCCCGACAGGGATCGCGATCTCCTTCAGTTGCCCGGTACCGAGACCGTCCGAGCCGCCCCGACCCGAACGCCCCACGCTGCTGCTGGTGATCACCTCGAAGAGGTAGGGATTGATGTCGTAGTGCGTGCCACCGGTGAGGATCGCCAGTTGTCTGCCCTGTTCGCCGCCGCCGAGCAGGAACGCCGGTCCGTCCTGGAAGTTGTCGCACTCCACGTACCGGCCGAAAGGACGGTCCGGGGGCCGGATGGCGCCGTCCTTGGCGATGACCAGTCCGACCGTGCCCGGTTCCACGTAGGTCCGGGGTACGACTTCGACCTGGAAGAGGGCGGTGTTGATGTAGTACGAGCTGTCGCCGCGGAGGAACGCGAGTTGTCTGCCCTGTTCGCCGCCGCCGAGCAGGAACGCCGGTCCGTCCTGGAAGTTGTCGCACTCCACGTACCGGCCGAGGACTCGGCCGGGGTCGCGCTTGGCGCCCTCAGTGGCGACGACGAGTCCGATCTGTCCCGCCGGAACATGGATCCGCGGTACGAACTCGACGCTGTGGACGAAGGGGGTGAGCCAGTACGGTCGGCCCGGCAGGAGGGCGCGTGCCTGGACACCGCGCGCGTCGTGGGGTGTGATCCGCTTGAAGCGCTGGTCCGGATGGGCCTTCCCGAACCTTTTGTGGACGATGCCGACATGGCCCGCGGGCACCACGCAGAGACCCGCCCAGGAGACCAGCACGCCTGCTCCGAATCCGGCCAGAGCGCCGGACTGCCGTGCTGAACGCGATGGTCGCTCATGCTTCGATCTGCCCGCCCCGTAGCCGATGAGACTGCTCAAGGCCACGATCCCCACAACCAACAACAGCACCAGTAACAGGATCAACGGAGAGTCATCCCCTCTCGCGAAGCCGCAGATGTACGGCGAGCACCGTCTCGGTCCACTGGTCGTACCAGTCCCGATACTGCTCGCTCTGGGGGTTGCGCAGTGTCGGGAAGAAAGCGTGGTTCCCTGCCCCGCCGGTGAAGTGCCGGTACTTGGGCACGGTCTCGTACGGCGAGGAACGCCAGCCGTATCCCACGGAGAGGGCCATGAAGTCCGAATGCCGGCCGCCTCTCACACGGGCGCGGCGCACCTGCGCACCGAAGCCGTAGGCCCCGCCCGAGAATCGCGACCAGAGGGAGTCGATCCCGGAGAGCAGGGCTTCGGGCAGGCGCTTCCCGTCGGATCGGCGCAGCCACCCGGTTTCGAGTCTGTCGACCGCTTCCAGGAGCAGTGTCGTAGTCAGCAGATCGGCGTGCTCGGTTTCGTGCTCGGCGAGCAGGGCTTCGAGCGTGATCAGTGACCTGCGGGCGGGAGAGCGGACGGCGGGTACCAGCGGCCGAGCCGCCGGGAGCGGCAGGACCGCAGGAGTTCGCGGTGCGGCGGGCTGCCGGTCGGAGCGGTGGGAGCGGTGGGAGCCATGGGAGCGGGGGGAGTCGTGGAGGCGGCGCAGCAGGCGCAACGCGTCGGGTCCGGGCAGATCACCGTTCCTGGCGTCGAGGTACCAACTGCTGGCGAGCAGGTAGTTGCGTTCTCCACGTAACAGGATGGGGAAGAACTCGCGGCTGTGGCGCTGCCCTTCGAGGATCTCCCGCGTGACGTCCTCGGACTCCTCGGCCTCGGGCGACATCAGGACGACGACCGCAAGGGCGTGCCGGAGCCGCTGTCTGATCGTCCAGATGTAGTCGTCGCCCCACTTGAGGTGTCCCAGAGACCATACGGGCAGGCCCGAACCGGAGAGTTGGCCCACCAGCCGCTCCCCGTAGTCGGCGTCGGCGCGGGCGTAGCAGACGACGAATGCGGGCTGCGCGGACTCGGTGGGCGGCCGCCGCGTCCGCGGGCGTATGAGATCGAGTAATTCTGTGTCCGGGCGGTCTTTGCGGACCTGTTGCTCGCCGCGCAGGACGCCGGCCAGCTCGGCGGCCTTGACATCGAACGCGGGCCCGCTCAGCTGGCGGAAATCCACCCAGACCCGCGTCGCGGCGAAGTCGGGAATGTCGGCACCGCCGCAGAGCACCGGGATCAGCCTCAGCCCCCGCCTGGCCGACGCCTGCACAAGCGCCGCGTATTCCTGCCGCGCCCACGGTTCGGTCATGGTGCGCGGGCCGACGACCTGAATTCCGTGCTTGGACGCGCGGATCGCCTCTTCGAGCTCGTGCACCACGATGTCGCCCGGCCGCAGGCTGCATCTGTCGAAGAAGACGCGCACACCATGTGCCCTGAGACGCTCCGCGAGCATACCGGTCCAGTCGCCGTCATCAGCCGCGTAAGAGATGAATACGTCATACACCGCGTTTCCCCCGCAAGCACGCACAGTGAGTGCGCTGTGACACTCCAGGATAACGAGAGGCGCCGTTATGGGCAGTAAGGCGTACGCAGGTTCGCGTTGCGGATGGGCTTACGGCGGACGCGGGGTCAAGGGTGAGCAGCAGCGTGCCCCCGATCAGCTACGCCGAGGCTCGTACACGGGGTTACTCCCGCTGTCAGACGCCCCGCGCCGCCCTGCCCGGCACGGTGTTGTACATGAACATGAAGCTGAGCCGCCGTTCACGCCGGGCCTTTCTCGTTGTCCATGTATCCGCCTCCGCGAGCTGGCTCGGGCTCACGCTCGGCCTGCTCGCCCTTGGGGCCACCGCGGCCACGACCGCCTCCGCGGTGACCGTGGAGGCCTCGGTCCGGGCCATGAAGCTCTTCGCCGACTGGCTCCTGCTGCCTGTCGCGTTCCTCACCCTCCTCACCGGTCTGGTGCTGTCCCTGGGCACCCCGTGGGGACTGGCCAGGCACCGATGGGTCTACACGAAGTTCTGGCTGACCCTGGCCACGACCACCGCCACCCTCTTCGCACTGCGCCCCGGGGTGAACTCAGCGGTCACCGCCGTCACCGCGGGCGAACCACTGCCCGACGCCGGCGATGTCCTGTTCGGACCGGTCGTCTCCCTGTCCGCCTACATCTTCATGACGGTGATCTCGATCCTCAAGCCCTGGGGACTCACCCGCCGCGGCCAAGCCCTGCGCGCCTCCGCCCGCAAACCGGCCGACACCACACCCGTCCGCCAGACAGCCTGACCGACGCGGGGGACGCTGCATGCCGCGGTCGACTCGCAACGCCTGCCCGGTGATGAACCCGGCCCGGTCCGAGGCGAGGAAGACGACCGCCTCGGCGAGGGCCTTCGCGTCGCCGTGGCCCGGCGCAGCGAAATGTTGCGCCGGGCCACGGCGAAGGCACGCTCACCACCGGGGTCGCGACCGCGGCGGCGCTCGCGTACGCGCTCGCCACGCGTCCGGTGAGAGCCGAGATCCGCGGCCGCACCGCCGGCTATGTCCTGTCCGGCTGGGTACGCGGACATCGGACACTACCGGCTGTTGGGGCATGGTGAGTGGGGACGTGCATCCCTTGAGCGGAACGTCCCTGCTGTCGCGTCGGTCGGCGGCGCTCCCCGGAGGTGCTCGGCGGCGTGCGGTCTCCGGGCTGCGTGCCCCGAGCCATGGACGTGATCCACGAACGCTGTGCGGGGATCGACGTCGGAAAGGTGGACGTGCAGGTGTTCTTCGCGGTCCGCACGTCTCATGAGACGTGGCAACCCGCTCCGCTTCCAGGAGCGGAGATGGCGGAGGACCGCTGGTTCCGGCGACGGCCGATGACATAGAGAGGCCGCCCTGGCGTTGTGCTACCGGGGCGGCCTGCTGGGTGGATGGACAGGTGTCAGCGAATGGCTGTGAGTTCGCCGCTGAGCTTCCGACTGAATCAGCTGGATGTGGGAGCTGGGCCGATTCAGGCCGGGGATCTGGACGGTTCTTGCCGCGCTGGGCGCACGAATGACCGAACCGGCGCGTGGGGACCTGGCGCACGGACGCGTGCCTTCGGTCGTCGTCGACCGGTGTTGTTATCCCATTGTGATCAGTTGTCTGCGGCGGCGGTACAGCGGCTCCCGGCGCTCGGGATCTTCAGCTCCGTGAGGTAATCGTCGACGGCGCCGCGTGTGCAGCCGCTGCGGCCGTAGACGCTGTGTCCCGAGCCCTCGTACGGCAGCAGAACGGTCGTCCTGCGGGTCTGCCGGTGCACATTGGTCGCCCACGCGTAGTTGTTCGCCGGGTCGTGCAGCGAATGCAGCATGAGGATCTTGGGTGCCTCGGTGATGCGCAGCCGGTGCTGCGGGTTGTTCACCTCGTTCGGCCAGCCGACGCAGCCGGCCACCGCGGCGTGCACGCGTGGTGTGCCGCGCATGTGCGGTGCGGCTTGGAGTTCGGCTTCGGTCAGACTGGCGTACTCCCGGTAGTCCTTCGGCCGGAACCGCCAGTCCTGGCAGAACACCGCGTAGAACGGTTCCGCGCGCGTCTGCTGTTCCGCTCCCTGCGGCGTCCGCGGTTGAGGTTGCGGAGTTTGCCACCGTTCCTTCGGTTCCTGTTCCTGCGCGTCGAGCCCGGCCACATAGGTGGCCAGCTCGTCCCAGTCCGGGCCGTAGAACTTGAGGAAGGCGAAGAGTGTGATCGCGTGCGCGGTGAGAACTTGGTCCGGGCTCTCCGGATCGCGTATCTCCCCCCGGTCCGCCCTGGCGAGCAGGCCATCCCATACGGCGGTGACGTCCCGGCCGTGCAATGCGCACGAGTTGGTGCGTTCACACCACTTCACGAACTGGTGGAACGAGTCCTCCGCGGTGGCCGCCGAGGAGACGAGGAACTCCCGGGCGCCCAGGCTGTGGTCGATGTTCGCGGTGAGGGCCATGGTCCGGATCCGGTCACCGTACTGCTCCGCGTACTGCTGGCCGATCAGCGTGCCGTAGGAGTGACCGAAGTAATTGATCTTCTTCTCGCCCAGCGCCCCGCGGAGCGCGTCCATGTCCCGGACGACGCTCAAGGTGTCGGCGTGGTCGAAGACGGGACCGCTGTGCCGTCGGCAGTCCTGGCGTAATGTGCGGTTGAACTCGGCGAGTTGATCGAACTCGGCCTGGTTGCGGGGGTATGCGGACGGCCATTGGTCCAGCAGCTCCTTCGAGCACTTCACTGGCTCGCTGCCACCGACACCCCGCGGGTCGAACCCGACGATGTCGAACTTCTCCTGGACCTCCGCGCTGAACTGAGCCGGGGCATCGCGCAAGGCGAAGTCCACACCCGAAGCGCCCGGTCCACCCGGGTTGACCAGCAGCACGCCGACCCGGCGAGCTGGATCGGTCGCTTTGCGACGGGCCACCGCGAGATCAAACTGTTCATCCGACGGGCGTGCCCAGTTGACGGGCAGGCGCAGGGTCCCGCATTCCGCAGCGGCGTCCTGGGGGCACGGTTTCCAGTCGATGGCATCCTGCGTCGTCGGGCTTCTGCCGGGAGGATCGGCATCCACCGCCGCCACGCCCGGTGTCGACGCTCCGGCGAGTAGTCCGGCGGCGAGCACTCCGGTGAGCACCTTGAAGAGCGGTTGCATGAAGTCCCTTCTGAGGGTCATACGAAATGGATCACGGGCTTGGCCTCCAGCCGAACATGGCAGTGAGCCAACCGGGGTCACAACCGCGCGAGACGGAAATCAGGGAAGGCACCGGGACGTGGTCAGGGTTGCCTCAGGGTGGCGCCTCAAGGGTTGCCCCCAGCCCCCTGAGACTTCCCTGGAGTCGGTGCGGCTCCGCCGGGCTGGGCGATGTCGGTCCGACGGGCCTGACGCCACTCCTGGTACCGGCACGCCGCCGAGCAGTACTGGGCTCTGAGACTCGCCCCCGGGCCTCAGCCGGGCCTCGCAGACCGCGCAGTGCCGTGAGCGTCGTCGCTGGCCATGGCAAGCAGCAGTCCCAGTCCCGGGTCGTCGTTCGCGCCGAGTTCGTACGCCTCGTTCCTGACCGTGGCGGCGGTGTCGCGCAGGTCCTTGGACCTGCTGCTGGCGAATATGGCGGGAGGGACCGCTGATCCCGCCGTGGTCAGGGCCCAGCACCAGCGGGCCGAACTGCTCCGGCTGCGCGGCGCCTTCACGCGTGCGGAGGAGGAGTACCGCCGGGGCCGACCGTTGGGGCTGCCCGCCGCAGCCCGGGTCTGGCCCTGCTGCGGCTCGCCCAGGGCCGGATCGACGACGCCGAGGCAGCCATCGGCAGGGCCGCGACGCAGGCCGAGGGCGACCGGGTTCGGCGCTCTCGGGCCCTCGCCGCGTACGTCGACATCGTCCTCGCCGCAGGCGACGTCGACTCCGCCCGGGAGGCCGCCGGTGCACTCGGCAAGGCGGCCGACGACCTCGCATCCCCGTACCTGCGCGCGGTCGCGGCCGGCGCCCGCAGTGCTGTCCTGCTCGCCGAGCGGGACGCCGACGGGGCGGGGGAGGCCCTGCGTGCCGCCTGGGCGACGCGGCAGGAGCTTCAGGCCCCCTACGAGGCGGCGCGGGTACGTGTCCTGCTGACCGAGGTATGCGCACTGCTCGGCGCCCATGACACGGCCGAGATGGACTGGACGCCGCCCGCGCGGTCTTCGAGCATCTCGCCGCCGCTCCCCAACTCGCGCGCTTGGACCGGCTGTCGCGGGCGGTGGCCCGGGCGACCGGCGGTACCGGCCCGGCGGGCTGACCCCGCGCGAGGCGCAGGTGCTGCGGCTCGTCGCGGGCGGTGCCACGAACCGGGGGATCGCCGCCACGCTCGTGATCAGCGAGAAGACCGTCGCCCACCATCTCAACAACATGTTCGTCAAACTGGGCGTCTCCACGCGGACCGAGGCCGCCGCGTACGCCTACGAGCACGTCCTCATCTGACGGCCTTCCGCGTGTGGGTGGTTCGAACCACCCACCGTGCCCGTACGGAAATGCATGGTTCGCCCGATGTGACCCCGATGTGGGTCACGCCACCCGCTCCGCCGAAGCCTTCCCCTTGACGTTCTCCCTCCTCCAGGAGTGAGAACGTCAAGGAGTGACATCCGCCCAACTCGACTCGAAGAGCTTCCATGCCACTTGAACGCCTGACCTGGCGCTGCGGCGGAGACAGAGGCTCAGCGAGGAATCGAGGTAGTACCCAATGGTTGCCGAACGCGTTCAACCCCCGATTAAGACGTCATGTCTGGGACCTTGACACGTGCCATCGGCGGGCAGATCAGTCGAAATGGGATTCGAGCGTGCCGCGACGCCGGACATCGAGTGTCGCGCAGTGGAATGAGCCGCCGAACGGCGCGTAGTGCCGCAGGTCGCAGGGGATCGGCTCGAACCCCCATTCTTCGAGCGCGCGCAGCATGTGGGTGTGGTGCCGCTCCACGATCACCCGTTTTTCGTCGATCATGAGAACGTTCATGTTGAGCCACTTGCCGCACATCGAGGTGATCCTGAGCAGGTGCTCGTCGATCGGGTTGGGCTCGGGGGCGATCAGGATGTCCCACGAGCTCAACACCTCGGGCAGGCGGTCGACGTCGATGTATTCCGGATTGACCAGCACCTTGCCGGGCGCGAGCAAGACGAACGTCGTGTCGATGTGCATGGGCGTGCGGCAGCGGCTCTCGATCTCATGGATGCGATAGCCGGGTCCGAGATGGCGACGCAACCAGTCAATGCCCATCTGGTTGGTGACGTTGCTCCGCGTAACGAACAGGTCGCGCCCTGCGCGCACGAAATCCGCTGCGTCGAACACCGGCTCGAACTCGGTCAGGATGTAACGCATGGCCTCGCCGGCCTCGGGGACACGGAAATCCGCCTCGAACAGTTCGTCGGTGAGCTGCGGCTTCGGTGCCGCCGTCCAGCGCGCGCCGCGCCGGAAGTAGTCCTTGAGGATCGCGCGATAGGAGTAGGTCTCGAAGTATCGGCACGGCCATGCCATCGGTGTCTCGATGATCTCGTCGCCGATCACGAGCATGCTGTCCCGCGGACAGGTGTTGCAGAAACCGCGCGACGACCAGTCGGGGGTGCCGAAGCGTCGCCTGTGGTCGACCGCGTCCGGTCGTCTGACCGTGATGCCGAGGGACTGCAGCAGGGTGACGAACTGATCGAGCTCATGCTGCGCCCGCTCGATCAGTACACGCGGATACCTGAAGCCGGCGACAAGCCCCTGCAACCGCGCGGCCCATGGCGGGATGTTGCAGGCCACGACCGCGTGGTGGGAGGGGATCGTCGCGCCATCGAGACGCCCAACGATGATCTCCTCCAGCGGGTCCCACTCGTTGTGCGAGTTGACCGGCGACACGAGGGGTTCCGCGGGGTTGTCAGTCATGGCCGACGGCACCGACATCACGCGTGGTCCACAGCCCACGTAGGGGCGCGTTGCCGACCGTCGCCGTCAGAATGCCGGGCCTGTGCACTACCGCCATGCTCAATCGCTTCCGATCACAGCAGATCAGTAACCCACTACATCCAATACTTACTCAGAGTGGCGTAGCAGGGTTGGGCCTGAGCGACAAGAGCAATACCCAGAACCTGTGGATCGGCTCGGGGAGGACGTACCTTCCCGGGTGATTGATCGACAGGTCACCGAGCAGGACCGGTGTGCGCAGCACCGGCTGGGAAGGCACGTCCGTACTCAGCAACGGCTACCACCAGCCGAGGAGGGTCACCACCACGGCCGGCGCGGCCAAAGTGAAGGCGCCGCGGGTGAACGACAAGCGCGTCGATGAGGCCACGGGCGAGCGCGAGCGGTTCTCTTCCGCGATCCCGTCGCCGTGGTGCCGCACGTCCCGAAGATCAGCGAGGTACAGCCGCTGCTCTACCTGCACGGCCTGTCCTCCGGCGACTTCGTGCCCGCCCTGGAGCAGTTCCTCGGCAGCTCGGCGAGCCTGTCCCCGGCGACGGTCACCCGGCTGACCCAGTCGCGGGTGCCGTGGCCCTGGCACGGTTCGGTGAGGCCGGCGGCCCGACGGCGACCGCCCACAGTGCGCGCGGGCTGCCCGCCGGCCCACCGGGCGGCGGGGCCCGCGATCGCGCTCCCGCTGAACGGACGGCTCGCGGCGCCCCGGGGCATCTGGCCGACGGGACGGGAGGCGTCCCGCGTGATCCGGCCATGGGGTCGGCCGGCGACGCCACCAGAAGCGAGGGATGCTGTTGGCGGTTCCCGCCAGGCAGACGTCACGTGGGCGTGCGGTCCCGGCGGCGACGACCGCCCACGAGCCGACGAGCACCATCACCCCGAGCACGGCCGTCGTACCGCCGGCCGCCTTCACGGTGCAGCGAGCGGCTCTCCCGGCCGAGCAACAGCTCGACCACCCCGGTGAGGAATCCCGGCAGCATGACCGGATCGTGGGCGACCGGCCGGGCCCACAGGCTTCGACAGACCCGGGGAACGATCAGCCACCCGTTCGCCCCACGCCCGCGCGGCCCTCGATAGTGAGGGGCCTCGCGCTTCTCGGACAAGGATGTGACCGATCAATTCATGCGGCAAGTCGCAACTCTTCGAATTCAGCGTGGACTTCGCGTGGGGGGCGGTAACCCACTGCCGAGTGAAGGTGTTTGAGGTTGTACCAGATTTCGATGTA